>JADYZL010000625.1 GCA_020853155.1 Bryobacterales bacterium | reverse complement strand
GCTCTCCAAGCCTCTTCGCCAGCTCCGGATTCTCCAAGAGGTGTTTGACGCAAGCGGCAAGCGCGGCTGCGTCGCCTGGCGTGTACAAAAGCCCCGTCTCCCCTTCCACAACGATTTCCGTCACACCGCCTGCCCGCGAGGCGACGATCGGCTTCTCGAGCGCCATTGCTTCTATGATCACCCGGCCAAAGGGCTCCGGCTCCGTCGATGCATGCACCGGCACATCGATTGCATTGACGAAATCGAAAACGCGGTCCTGGTGGCCAAGGAAGCGAACGTGGCTTGAAATGCCCAGATCCTCAACCAGTGCGTGGAGATATGCCTCATATTCCCGTTGGTCATTCGATACTTCACCAATAATCAGGCATTGGATGTTGGGGAAGTTGTCCTTTAGTAGCCTTACCGCTTTCAATACAACGTCCTGCCCCTTCCAGGAACGAATGGTGCCTGCGATGCCGATGAGTGGGGTTGTTTCCGCGATGCCGAGCTGCGCTCGCAACTGCTGCCGGCTGCGCGTAACCGGTAAATCAGGGTCGATGCCGTTGTAAACCGTGACCAATTTCGACTGTGAAATCCCCGCCGCTTCCGCATTCTGGGCAGTTGCCTTCGAGACGCAGATGACTTTGGCCACGAAGTTGCGAAACATCCGGAAGAGCGGGCCATCGTCGGCAGTGTCCCCCCGCTGATGGATCACGCAGGGGATGCCCGCCAGCTTTGCGGCGAGGATCCACGAATAGTTCGTATCCAGGCCATTATTCGCATGCACCAACGAGATTGCCTTCTTCCTCAAGAAAGAGCGAAAGCGAAGAGCCGGCAGGAGAATGTAGGTGATCCCATTGACGATCCCAGTCATTTGAAGCTTCTGTATTGATCGTATTCCGGATACGGACTTGCCAGGCTTTAAGATATGCACTTCGACCCCTTCGCTTTGCAGCTTCGTGGCGATCGGATTCGCGTAATGGAACACGACGACTGGGGTATATTTTGTGCGATCTAGGCGTGTAACAAGGAAATATAGGCTAAAATAAGAACCTCCAATTGTTCCATCCAGATTTGTCTCACAAAAGAGGATTCGAATCATACTGCAATTCAATGGTTAGCTTGGACTTCGGAGCCCACATGCGGTGAGGTTGAGCCGTTCGAATAATTCGAATAGGGAAAGACGTGCCGGCGGCGGCAGTGAACTCGCGCTTTCCCGCTGCCGCCTCTGACAGGTTACCACTTGTGAGGATGCGGCAGGACGAGTCCACTGCTTGCTTCGAGGCGAAAGATTCCTCGAACGGGCACGGCCTCGTTGAGCCAGCCGCCTGGATCGGGAGTGCCCCACGCGGGTCCGCGTTTTGCCCAGGGCCGCATGGCGCTAAGTCCGCGCTGGGCCGCGGCACGGCAGCGCGGCCAGAATGGGCTGGAAGGCCGAAGGAGAATGCACTTCCGCCTGGCGGCGACACCCCTTCGTGCGTGTGCGCGGCCGGTGACCCCTTCTCCAAAGGTAGTGTAAGCTAGGCATTGGACAACTGGGGCATGATGCATCAATGTTGACCGGAGATTTCAGTAGGACTGACGGCGCGCTTTTCACCCCTCGTTTCGGCGCGGTGCTTAGGTTGGATTTCGGAATGTAGGACCTGCCTCTTGCGCCGTATTGCGATGTCCTGAGAATTAACAATTTTGGTCCGGAATCGTTCCTGTATGCCTCATGTTTCCCCAGAGAGCCCACGGATTCTGTATATCCACGGTACGAGAGTTCCCCCTCCCACTGACCCATCTCAGGACAGATTCTACCTTCTCTCCCGTCACCTTCAGGGGGATATCTTGCAGCCGATCTGGTTCGTGGAGGGGAGCCAGGTGGAAGAACGATTTGGGCCGGGGAGTTTTCCTCAACACTCCGTAGGGAACTTTACCTATCATTGGTTATTGAACCCGCCAAAAGGCGCCAGCGGTTGGTTGAGGCGGATACGCTTCACGCTCTCCACGGCACTGAAGCTTCATAATCAGCACCCTTTTGATTGTGTGGTTGTATATTCCCACTTTCTTCCCGCTCTATGTGGGATCGCCGTCAAATGGTTCACCGGTGCGAAACTGATCGTTGAGATTGCGACTTCGCCGAGTTTGCTGCATCTGACCAACCGTCCCGTGCCGACCTTCAAGGATAAGCTGATGCACCGCTTCTCGAATATGTGCCTGCATCTGGCTGTCCTCGCGGCGGATCAAACCCACGTCCTGGCGCCAAATACACTGGATGCCTATCCGCGGCTGAGAACCGCGCCGCAATCGGTGTTTCACGATTTCGTCCCTGTTGCCAGTATTCGGCGAACCCGGGGAAAGGGGGATCCAGTGATCCTCATGGTCGGGGCGCCGTGGTATTTGAAGGGGATCGATTTGCTCGTGAAGGCATTCATGAATCTACAAGCGGATTACCCATCGGCGAAGCTTCAGCTTCTCGGTCATTATCCGGAATTGGAGAAATTCGATGACACCTTCCGGGGGAATCCCCGAATCGAGGTGCTGAAAGGGCGGCCGCATCCGGAGACGCTCGAACTGATTAGCCAGGCCTCAATTTTCGTACTGCCGTCGCGCTGTGAAGGGATGGGCCGGGTTCTCCTGGAAGCAATGGGGGCGGGGGTTCCGGTTGTCGGTTCCCGCGTCGGTGGAATCCCTCATGTCATCCGGGATGGGGAGACAGGATACCTGTTTCCTTCGGACGATGCCGCAGCGCTGGAAGACCGGTTGCGCCGCTTGCTGGACGATCCATCCCTGAGAGCGAGGATGGGGGAAGCCGGGTTTCAACTCGTGCAGCGGGAGTTCTCGGAAGAAGCCTACGTTGCTCATTTCACCGGCATGGTGAACGCCGCAATGAAGGGGGCGCAGTAGTGGCGTCTTCCAAACAGTTCGACCGCGTCTTTGTAGGTGGGCTCGCGTGGACGGCTGGGGCGAAATGGGCGACCCAGTTGCTCACCTGGGGCTCGGTTGTGGTCCTCGCCAGGCTCCTCTCCGTCACCGATTTCGGGATCGTTGCATTAGCGGGAGTGTACCTGGTGCTGACGAATTCGATCGCCGAATTTGGCCTCGCCGGCGCGGTCATGCTGATGCGGGAACTGGGTTACGAGATCCTGGCGCAATTGAACACCGTGGCGGTAGGTTTCGGAGTGATCGCCGCACTTGTTTGCGTTGCGACCGCGCCCATCGTTGGTTGGCTATTTCAGAATGATGCCGTGGCCGGCGTGCTCCAGGTGGCCAGCCTATCCGTGTTGATCGCGGGCTTCCAGTTGGTGCCATTTGGGTTGCTGAGGAGAAACCTGGAGTACCGGCGGCTAGCCCTTTCCGAGGCGATTCAAGCGATCGCGCAAGCGGGCTTCACGGTCGTGTTCGCGCTGCTCGGATGGGGCTATTGGTCGATTGTTTGGGGAATCACCGCCGGGCGGTTCGCCATCGCCGCAACCTTGGTGTCCTGGCATTGGGTGGGGCTCTCGATCCCGAAATGGAAGGATGTAAAGGCTCCTCTCGTATGCGGCTGGCACCTCTCGACGACGCAGTTCGCCACGGCGGTGTCGGAGCAGATGGATGCCATTATTATTGGCCGCGTCCTCGGCGAAGCCTTGCTGGGGATCTACCGGATGGCTGTGAGTCTTGCGGTGGCGCCGTCGGAACGGATTAGCACTCTCATCTTCCGCGTCACGGGTCCGCTCTTCGCCGGCGTTCAGGATGATATTGCGCTGATCCGGCGTTACTACCTGATCTGGATCGAGTTGCTGAGCATGTCTACACTGCCTTTGGCTGCCGGTGTGATCGTGGTGGCCTCGGATGTGGTGCTGCTTGTGCTTGGCGATAAGTGGGCGGGAGTGATCGGACCCTTGCGCTGGATCGCCATCGCCGCGTGGTTCAACACGATCATCGCGCTCACTCAGCAGGTTCTCGTCAATCTCCGAAAGACCAAGATGGTGATGCAGTGGCACCTTGCAAGAACGCTTGTGATGCCCGTGGCATTTCTAGCTGGAACCCATTGGGAGCTCGACGGAGTTGCCGCGGCGTGGCTCATGGCGGTGCCGATGCTGCTTGTTCCCTTTGTGATCACCGCGATGCGGGATATCCAGCTTCGCGTGAGTGAATTGATCGGGACGCTTGCTCCGAGCGTGCTCGCTTCGGCGGTGATGGTCGGGGCGGTGTATTTTTGGAGGCACTCCATGATGCCTTCCGGATTCAACACCTTGAGCAGTTTGACGGCGAGCGTCTCGCTGGGAGGAATCGTCTACGCCGCGGTCTTCGGCCTATTCTTCCGGGAGAAGTTCACACGATACATCGAGTTCGTGAAATCCTTGTGGCGGGAAAGACAAGCGAAGCGGCAGCCCGCGGCGGCGGATTAGCGCCCTTCAAGACGGCCTGCGCACGGTGGAAATCCGGACAATCCGGACAAAACTCTTTCTTGTCAGTTCGTGGCTAATATATTTAGAATCAATAGAATGCGCTGTGTCTGGCGGCGCCGGCCGGTAAAGCGCATTCTTACACCGGTCCGGACAAGACTCCCTTCGCCGTGCGGCGCGGAATGAAGCGCGGAGCCAACGGCAGCCCTACCTCTCGCGCGGATTGCCAAGGAGCCGCACCGGCCCGAAGAGCCCGGACTCGAGCGGGTCGAGTTCCGCCCAGGGTTTCCCCGCTGAGACCTCGATGTTGGTGCGAGTCGATCGCTCGGCGGGCGGCAACTTGGCGTCGCCCACAAGGCGGTTGTGCCAGGTGTTGACGATCTCCACGACCAGTTCGTTCTCTCCATCACGTAAAGCCGCCGATGCGTTGAGCGTGAACGGCTGGGTCCAGGTGATGCCAAGCCGATGGCCGTTCAGCCAGGCGTCCCCGATGGTCCATAGCCGACCTAGGTCGATCACGGCGCCGGGGTTGTTCCGGCGCCACCCGGCGGGCAGGGTGAACTTCGTGTGATAGCGGGCGGAGCCGCTGAAGTAGCGAATGGCCGGGTCCGGGTGCGCAGTCCAGGAGATGAGTTCCGGGAAGTCCACCTTCTGCGGGCCGCCGGCGAAATCCACTGTCCAGGGCCCGGCAATCGC
>JADYZL010000624.1 GCA_020853155.1 Bryobacterales bacterium | reverse complement strand
TTTGAAGGTCGGCGATTCTGGCCGGAGGTCGAGCGCCACGTCGTATATGGCGCCCATGGCGCAGCGCACCAGCTTGTTCTCGGCATGAGGCGCTGCTTGATAGTGCATGCCGCGGAGAGTGCCCTTCGTCAGGTTGAAAGAAATGCTGCATTGCACAACATTGGGATTGAGCCCGGCGTTCTGGAACTCCTGGCTGCACCAGGTGCGCGCAAAGAACCCCCGGTCGTCGGTCCTGAGCTCAGGAAGGATTTCGACAACTCCGTGCAAGTGTGTCAGCCGGAAGAGCATTGGATGACTCTCTTTACTGCCTGTACATGAGCTTAACTATGACTAACGAGATTCGCGCCGCACGCATCGCCACCGCTCCTGCGGCGGGCCCAGACGGCAACAGCCAGAGAGTTAATCCTTCGGACCGGGTTAAGAGAATCTTCAGGCCGTTTTGACACTACACAACCGTTGAGTATCGCGCGCCTGTGATACATTGTGCTTTGATCTTGGACAGAATCTGAACTCGCTCATAGCAACACAAGAGATTTATTTACATTGACTTGCAGGCTTTCGCTTTACGGCACAACGTGGCGAGGGTGGCGCCCCGGAAGCCGCTCTCGCGACAGGGTCGGCGGTCATAAGGCCGTCATTGCCAGCCCACACACATCGGTTGGCGATTGGCGAGGACAACTTCAGATAAAGATCCCTTAAGGAAGATTCCACAGAAGGATGCACTCCATGCAGAAACGCTTCGTCCTCTCGACAGCGGTAGTCGCAATAGCTTCACTCCTATTGGTAGGCACAACTGTATCGCCGGCTGAGGCCGCGGTCGTCACCGTGGGCCCGTCGGATTGTTCCGCCAACGCAGTCAACTCGGCAATTTCTTCAGCGCAGGATGGGGACACTGTTCGATTGACGTGTACCGGTTCCGTCACGTGGACTTCGCTGGTCTCAATTCCCAGTTCAAAAGGCGTTACGCTGCTGGTAGACGGAGCGACGAACACGCCCAAAGCTTCTGCGGTATTTCCCTTGACGGTGATCAGCAATCAGCCAATCGCCATCACCATGGCCATCGGTCCGAGCCATGCGATATCCCGCATCAGCGGGTTCAGGTTCGCTCCCAATTCGGGTACAGCGGACCCGTTTATCAAAGTCACGGGCCGAGGAATGGGGACAAGCGGCCTTGGAGGATTCCGGCTGGACAACAATTACTTCGATACTATTTCCGGATCTCGAATGGTTGCCATCTGGTCCGATCAAGGAGATCTCTATGGGGCGATCGACAATAACACGTTCCGCAATACGTGGCGAAGAAACGATCCATCCTATGGTCCTTATAACATCCAGATCTGGAACTACTGGCATCCTAGTGGTTCAAACCAATGCTGGGGATGCGACGGGTGGACAGGTAATTTCGCCTACGGAGACGTCAACTCCGTTTTCATCGAGGATAATCTCTTCGAACATACGTCGAATGCTCCCGGGCACATGCGCCACTACATTTCCTCCGAACTGGGAGCACGCTACGTTTCCCGTTACAACACTTTCCTCAATAACTTCCCGGATAACAATGCGGATCTTCATGATGCTCATGGGCTATGCATCGTATCAAGCAATGGAGTGGGAGCACGCGGGGGCGAGATCTATGCGAATACCATTTCCGGTTCAGGATTCAACCGTGCCTTGCAGATAAGGGGTGGAAGCTGGCTGATCTATGATAATGTCATCACGTCTGGCCACGACATTGAGTTCAACGAGTATCGAGCAGAATCAGGAGGATGTGACACTACGAACAAACTGGGTCTAATGCCTCCGTGGCCTGTCCCGCCTGGCGCCCAGTGGGCCGCCACGGCTCCCTGGCTTGCGAAGGTCACAAATGGGTCCGCGTGGCCGCTGCCGCAGCAAGTATTTAACACCTACGTTTGGAATAACCGCACTCCCAGTGGCGCCCTCATCAGTCCAGCCGTCCCGACCAGCCTGGAACGAACCTATATCCAAGAAGGCCGTGACTATTTCTCCGGTGCCTCTAGACCGTCCAGCATCTCGAGCTACAAGCCTTATACTTACCCGCACCCTTTGCGTGGCGGCGCAGGCGCAGCCACGCCACCCCGTGCGCCAACAGCATTCCAAGCGACTGGGCTTTAAGGACTGCCCGTTCATAATCCCCTCTTCGAATTCCCAGTACGTACATTTCCGGGCGTCAGATCGTTAGCGCCATGGACACAATCGGCTTGGCGATTTTGAGGCTCAACCTGCGCGATGATTGCATCCATGATGGTGGCCGTCAAGACAATCTCCCGGTATGGAATCGGTGGCGGAGCCCCCTGAGCAATCGAGCCATAGAACGCTTCGATTAGGTACTTCATCCCCGCCTTCATATGAAAGTCGTTTCGCAGAAATCGCTTGGCGTTTCCAGCGAAATTGTTCATGTACTGCCTCACGAAGTCGATAGGAGGCGCGAACTTCTGAAGATAGCTCAGGCGCTTCGCACCGCGCAGTTTCACCAGAGTTTCGCTGTCTTGGTCCAAGATGAGACCGTTCTTGGGCCCGTAAAGCCGGAGTTGATGCAGCGCGGGGCGCATTTGCGATGAGAAAGTAAAGAAGGCCGTCGTACGCTTCTCCTCACAGATAATCACCCTCAGTTCATCGATGAGTTCCGTTTCGCCGGCGCTTTGCAGGTAAGGACTCGGAAAGCCGTGGGCAATAACGACTGGCGACTCAGTGACCAGAAACTCGGCGATACGGGCAATCCCGTGGCTGATGATGTTCTGCAGCAGCTTGCCAGGCAAGCGGCGAACCCAGTGACCCTTATCCCCTAGCAGTGCGTCAGCGTAGGGATCGCCGCCCAGCGAGTAGCAATAGTAACTTTCAATATGAACTGGTGGTCCACCGAGGAATCCGCCTTGCACGGCTTCACGCATCCGCCGGCTTACATGACTGAACTGGGCATCATGGCCGGCGGTGATCTTTAAGCCCCGCTCCTCCGCAATCGCAATCAACCGCCGGGCCTCGGCGGCGTATAACGTGAATGGCTTTTCGACATATACGTGGCAGTTGTTCTCCAGGCACAACTTGGCGATCTCAAAGTGCGACTCCGGAGGAGAAGTCACGTGCACAACATCCGGCGCCGCCAACCGCAGCATTTCCGCCACATCGCTGAAGTACCGCTCGACGGCAAACCTTTCGCAAAGTTGCCGGGCCATAAGGGGTTCACGGTCACACACCGCAACGATCCGGCAATCCCGAATTCGCTCGATCTGGGAAGCGTGATCGTCCGCAATCTTCCCACATCCTACGATTGCCACCTTAAGCATGCTATTCTCCGGCTCTGCAGCTTTCGAAGTACAGTCTTAGACCTTCGCGCGTCGAAACGTAAGGCTGCCACTCGAGCATCATCTTGGCCTTGTGGTTGCTATACTGTGTTCCTTTCCAGAACTTGCGCCACTTCTTGCGGTTAAACGCTGGAGGAAGTTGCTGCTGCGACCACGATGAGTATCGCTCCCAGACCAAGCAGCACAGGTAACTAAGCGCATGGGGCAGGTAGACTGACCGAAACGGCCTCACATTATCCTTGTACAGCCGCAGGAACCGCCGGCTTGACGGAAGGCAGTCATCGACGATATTGAACACTTCGCCTTCGATCCCAGACTTCAGGCCGGCCAATACAATCGCGTCGGCACAGTTGTCCACATAGGTCAGGGGAACGATGTTCGGCCCGCCAAGGTGCAGAAATATCCCGAACGTTGCGATGCCAATCCGGCCGCTAATGCCCGGCCTTCCTGGTCCGTAGACATAACCCGGCCTGACGAAGACCGCGGGAAGATCAAAGCGTCGCGCATACTCGGCGACAATCTCGTCTTGCTTAACCTTCGCAAATTCGTAAGCGTCACCGAATAACTCGGGTCGCTGTTCGACAGGACAGGACTCGTCCAGAATTCTGCCCTTTTTACCCGCCAGGTCGTATACTACGAACGAACTCGTATTAACGAACCGCAAGAGGCGGCCGTGACCGAGCGCCGCCTCGATCAAATTGCGTGTCGTGACGACCGAGTTGAGAAATGCCGCCGGTACTGACTTCTCAGCCGCACCAGCGGCGAGATGATAAATTACTGAAATGTCCTTGACCGCGGCAACACAATCGGCTGGAGATAGAAGGTTACCGCACACAATGTCAACCCGCGCTCCTTTGCCCCGAGACTGGACTGCCGCTTCGAGCCGATGAACGCCTCCCTTTGACCGCGTCAGGCAACGCACATCGCGGAACCCCCGACGCAAGAGCGCCTCCACAACCTTTGATCCGACGAAACCGGCTGCGCCAGTCACAAGAATAGGATCATCCTGGGCGATGATCCATGGGGTGTTCATAACCATACCTATTCGGTGACGTATTGTTCTCTAATTGGATTGATGCCTACCAACGCCATGAGTTTACCCAAATGATCGAAGAGGCTCACCAGGTATCGCATGAAGATGCCATGACTAAGCAAGAGAGCTACGGGCAGAAGGATAAGGTAGGCAGGAACCGCCAGCACTGACCTCAAGGCATCCTTCGCTCCGACGCCTGACTGTAGGCTGGCCGAGGTGCCCCGCAACAATGCGCGTCGCAGTAAGAACGTGCGCTTCCAGCGAAAAGGAGGCACCCATTCGTAGGCGACTGCCTCGTGGCACCACGTAAAGACAAACCCTCTTGCGATCATGCGGTGAAAGAAGTCCTGGTCCTCCCCTGTCCGAAATTCAGGCCGGAACGGCACGGGCTCACCGTCAATAATCGCCATCCGCAAAAGTACGTTTCCAGTGCGCCCTTTACTGCCATCGATTATGAAACCCGTTGGATAACTCGGGCGATCATAGAAGCCACCGGTCACAACCCATTTGGGAGGCTGGACTTCGTACTGTGGCTTCACTGGCCCAAGGACTCCGTCGACCTGACGCCCTTTGCATTCGGCAAATAGCGTCCTTAGCCAGTGTTTCGTCGGAAATTCATCGTCATCGATAAATGCAGCGAACTCACCGCGCACGTTACGCAGAGCCAGGTTGCGAGCACGGGCGATATTCTGCCGCGGTTCCACCACGTAGTCTATGTCAAGAGGCGACGTCTTTCTGAAGGCATGCACGATGGGCTCGGCGGATCGGGATCGATCATTGTCCACAATAACAATCGAATACGTGAACAACCCGTCAGTCTCTATGGCTGCCAGGCGCTCCAGCAGGCGCCCAAGATATCTTTCGCGCCTGTACGTACAGATGCAAACGGTAATGTGCGGCACTTCGGTTATCGTCATCAGCGTGGCCTGTCGTACCGGACGTCCTCAAGGCCGCCTTGTGCGACGCTATTCGTGAGAATCGTGGCTCCCAACGCCCAACATCCGTCCCGTCAGAATCTGTTTCAGCCGCCGCATCTGCTCCTGTCGATTGAACTCGACTAGCTCACGCGAAACCGGCCTCTCCCTGCCCACAATGTACGACCACAGGTACCCCGATGCGAGCGCCGCGGCAGCGATAATGTATGGCGCATGGCGCATTTGGTATAGGACACGAAACAGCATCCAGACCGGATGCGTTCCGACGGCATAATCCTTAACTCCATCCTTGAACCTCGCACCAATGCGGCCGTTTTGTGCGGTTCCCATCGGGCGGTGGTGGAGGAAGCACTTCTCCGTAAACGTTCGGGTCTTCCAGCCTTTCAGGCGGGCTGCGATATTGGCAATCCGGTCGATTCCACCACCTTTTACCGGCACGTAACCGCCGATGTCCTCGAAGCATTGACGCCGGAACAACTGGCAGGCGCCACTCACGTGTTCGATGCTGACAATCCGATAATCGTAGCTAGCGCTACCAGGATCGCTGAAGCGCGTGCCAACCAATCCCAGTCTCTGGTCTTCGGAGAGCTTCTTTAGAAGAAAGTTGAAATACTCCGGCTCGAAGGAGATGTCGGCGTCTAGACTGCCAACCGCGTCGTAGGTCAGATTCTTAATGCGTTCATAGCCGGCATTGAACGCCAGGACCTTCCCTGCGAAATCGCGCTCAGTGCGCTCGGGCATTTGCAACAATTCGATCCACGGGTATTCGACCGTGTACTGGCGCACGATATCCGCGGTTTCATCTGTCGACCCGTCGTTCACGATGATCCAGGTCCGTGGCCGTGCTGTCTGAGATATGACCGATCTGATGGTTAGCTCGATACCCTGCGCCTCGTTCCGCGCCGGCGTGATAAGTATGTACGACGGCAAGTTCGTCATATCTTCTCTGCCGCCACAAACGTCGAAATTCTCACCTTGTTCGTCGACAGCTTTCCTGATGCGACTACAGTCAACCGCCCTGTGCCTCACCGGAACTGCCCCGCGCTTCTTTCTGTGCAACGACATCTCGTACCGTAAGAATCCTCATCGAACTCTCTACCGCCATCGTCACCGCGGACTCAAGTAACGCCGGAGTACACCCATACGGTGAGTGCCGGGTCTGTACGTCGTGCGTATAGAAGATCAGCCAACCGCGCTGCTCCTCAGTCCTGCGGACCAGGTCGCGGACTGCGCTCATCCGCTCGATGCCGCCATAGAGCGGATTGGCACGCAACAGGTTAAGGTCGACTGCCGGTCCGTTCACACCCTGATAGATGCTCCTGCAGCTTCGCATGGCCCTGCCTACCGCTCGCTTCGCCGATGCGCTCACCGCACCAAACGGGTATGCGAAGTTGTCGCTCACCACGAGGCCCGGGACCGACTGCATCGCCGACCGGCCTCGTATGACTTCCTCAACAAACTCCGGAGTTGAAACTGTACGGCTCGAGACATGATGCAACGTGTGGCTGGCCAGTTCGTGCCCGTCAGCAACAAGAGAGTGTAGGTCGTCTAAACAAAACTGCTCCCCGGCGTAGTTCGATGAGTTCATGAGAGCGAAGGCGGTATAGAACGTGCCCGCCGCCCCGCACTCCTTCAAGATCGCGCCCCCCACAGTGTACGCGGTCCTGGGAAAGTCATCGAACGTGAACGTCACGACAGGACCCAGACCACCTAACCGCATCATGCGGCGGTATAGCAAAGGAAGCCAGTACCGGCGTCCCCATCCTCGCTTGTCCAACATCTCACTCCATGAACAGCAGCCTCAGCCGGGCACTATCCGGCTGCTTCACAGGCACTGAACTCTCTCACCCGGTTCTCCCGCCACTTCGCCCACCGCCTCTCTGGAGGGCACCATCGTTTGGCCTTCTGCGACGGCACTATGATCGCAATCAAGAAAAACAGCCATGCAGGAGACAAATTTCGAAAGAAAGACGCCTCTGAGATATTTGAGATGATGCCGATTAAGAAGTACGCCAGCATAAGGTCGCTTGCAGTTTCTCTTTTGCGGCACGCGGCAATCACTTTCAAGTACCCGCTAACGAGGAGTACGGCCAGCAAGCCAACACCGACCCAGCCCAGGTTGACGAAGACCTCCAGGTATCCGTTGTGAGCCTGATTGGGCACCCATGTGTGAGTCACATTCTCGATCATTACATTCAGCCGGGGCCCCAGCCAGAAGCTCGCATACCCCGTTCCAAGCCAGTCATTTGGCACGAGCTTCAACACGGCAGCCCATATCATGGTCCGGTCGGTCAGGGTCGCGTTTCGCCCAACAGCCTCGAAGGCCTCAGGGTTTGGCGCAACGAACAAGGCAAGCAAGGGAATGCATACGGCCAGCAATACGACTGCGTGAATAGTAAAGCGCTGGCGGGTCAATATACGGAAACGCATTAATAGGAGCACGCCTATAACCAACACACCGCATGACAGAGCGGTTACCGAGTTGGCCTTCACCGCCAGGTATCCGGCGAGTGCGATGACGATACAGTGCACGGTGGCGGAACGCATCTTCGAAGCGGTCATGCGCCTAAGCGGACCGGCTAAGGCGAGCAGGCGCCAGACTGAGGCAACTCCGAAGAGCAAGCAAATCATCCCCAGGCTATTTTTGTTGTCGGTAACACCCACGTACAACGTCTCGCCATTCCAATAACCATATGCCCTTCCGAAGGGATAGTATTTGACAAATAGGACTGATAGCGGCAAGAGAATGTACGCCGATCTCTGTGTAAGCTGCAGAACCGCCTCCAGTGGCTGGGGCTCCGTGCAGATCACTAATACCATTATCCAGTTTCCGGCCTCCCTGACTAGTCGCTTAAACGCGACATCCGGGTAGTCGGACCACGCAATGCTCACCAGACAGTAGAATAGAAACAGTGCGAGCGCCCAAGACATTCGCAGACTGGGGCCAAGGGTTCGCAGCCGGCTGAGCAGAACCAGCGAAGCGAGGATCAGCAGCATCGAGAGCAGTGCCCGGTCGACCGGGTTGCCCTCTGACATCTGTAATGGTATTGAAGCACCTTCTGGAGTCAACCAACCGCTGACTGGCCGCGAACAGGCAAGCATGAACCAACATAGCGGGATCCACAGCGCGCCCGAAGGCCGCACGGTGGCCTTGCCCTGCAACCAGAACAGTCCGGCGATTCCCGCACAGTAGATCAGCGCGGCGAGCGTAGGTGGCATGAACCTGTTTGGGTGAAGAGTACCCTGTCGGGTGGGTAGGTCACGGCAAAGCGCTACCGCGGGCCTTCTCACGTAGTGTGAGGTTCCAATGTAACTGTGCCATGGCAAAGGCCATCCACGCCTGGGACCATCTCATATACGGTATCCGGATCGTGCCTGACCTCAATATACGGTAATAGAAGTAGCCGCGTGCGTTCCACATGTGCTTCATTGCCCAGCGGAATACAGATACAGACAAGGCGAGCTCCGATCCCGGCGTAGTAGGATCGCATAGCGCAGTTGGTGTAATAATGCTCTGTGCGACGGCGTGGATGTCTATAGGATAGGTGCGGTCATTGAAGTACCGTACCGCCCCGCTTTGCAGGTAGAACTTCTCACAATAGTAACGGAAGCCCCTCCGCACATTCGCCTCAAACTCATCGGTCGGCAGATGACGCATGATAACCCGCAAGGCACAGAGGTTAAAGCCCGTATGAAAATTGTCGACGAAGCTCTGGAAGGGTCCGTCTCCATATGGCCAAGACCCGTCGTCGTTCTGGCGTGAGGCAGAGAAGCGCGTGGCGGCGAGCGCGGGCGCCATGAATCGCCGGTCTCCCGTATGCTGGCCAACTCGGCACAGCAGCGCCGCGGCGAGGAAGTTCGCATTGTGAACGCGGCTGCGAACAGTCGGCAGAGGGTATGCAAAGCCCGCAACGGAGCCGTTTTCTCGCCAATATAGCTGGTCAATGATATACTCGGCTGCACTTACGGCCATCGTGAGGCACTTGGGGTCACCATAACACTCGTACGCGTCCAGTAGGGCCGCGCCCACAAATGTCGTGCATACCAGGTTTGGCGCCAAAGACGGCACGATTACAGTTCTCGTTTGCCATGGAAAGCTATATCCCCAGCACCAATAGCGATTGTCTGGCGACCGGAGTGCCTCTAAGCGCTCGATGAGATATTTGGATTCTGCGGCATGTTCCGCCCTTCCGCCGGCCGTCATCTTTGTAAAGGCCGACACGAAGAGAGCCAGGGCCTTCGGATTCTGAGTCTTGGGAATGTCCAAGGCCGACCTCAGGTTGACCGGACTGCGCCGTAGCAACTGCGTGAGGATCAAGCGCGGCACTCGCCGGTCCAGGAAGCGCAGTTTCTCAAATAGCCGGCTGTTCAGGGCATCGTAAGGATCGTGCCCTGCCCAGTCGCTCTCCCGGCAGTGTGAAATTAGGCTCTGAAACGCCGTGTGAAGCTGCGCAGTCACCTGCGGCTCAGCGGCTACGCGTCCTTGCATTGGCGCTCCAGAACAGTGTCAAGATGGTTCACAATGGCGGTGAGCGTCTCTGTGTTTCCGTAGACTCCTGGGTGGCGGCGGCGCTTTGACAGGTTAATCTGAGTATTGACATCATCGACTGTGCCAATGAGGATGAGTCTCTTTTGCGTCACGAGGTATCGGTCGATCGCCCCCGTCTTGCCGCGAAACGTGCTGTAGACCGGAACGTGCAAGGCGGCGGCTTCACGATTCATGGTGCCGCCCCCGCTAATCACCAGGTCGGATAACCATATTAGATTCAATCCGTTGATGGGCTGAGAAGGTATTATCAGTTGCCGCGACGTGAAGTACTTGCCCCATCGGTTTCTAATCGCGTCCTCCTGGTCTGCGGTGCGGGGGAGTATAACTGTTACTACGTTGTGCTCGCCAACTAACCGATTTAGTACAGCGTCAAAAAGCGTGTCGCTCTCGGGGCTGTGGTAGTGCGCATGGGTGGCCGGTGGCCGTAACGTCACTAGAATGGCGTCTTCCGAAATTTCGAGAAGAGGGAGCAAACTCGGGTCTGGAGTAAACTGCGGCACATAGACGTCTTCTTTGATGCCGGGATACGGCAGAATGCGGCCTTCTGGCATGGGCCAACTGCCGCGGGGAATCACTTCCGGCGCAATAAGCCAGCGGGGGCGAACGCCCTTGAAGTCGATCGAGTGTTCGTAGTCGTCAATCAGAACGGAGGGGATTCCCATCATCGCCGACAGCAACAGTTGGGAGCGGGAACCATGCGAGACAGCAAGATCAGGATCAGCCCGGCGAACAACTGACGCCAACTGCCCGGCTCGGATGATCACGCCGGCAAGTTTCAGTAGTATGTGCCTGCCGTAATGTCTTCCGATTGGTTGGTATTGCAGGTGCAGCAAGTCGGCAAGTTTGGTCACCTGTGCGAAATCGCGTGCCGTAACAAACACAGAATGTCCGTGCTCTTGGAGTGCGCTAATTATCGGCGCAAAGAACGGAACGTGCGGTGAGTTGTCCAGATCTATCCATATGGTCTTTGGCGCCATTCTCGACGGCTCGAACGATGAGTCCTGGATACGCTTGCTTGTTGTCATGCGCTGTTCTCTCTGTGGGCCCCTTGGCTGTCCAGCCGGGACCAGCGCTCGCCGCATCTCGACGGCCCGCGCAATAAGGCGGCAGGCCTTGAGCCTCAGCCAATGTGCCGGTAGAGAAGCCGGCCTGCCGTTTGGAGTACGGTGTCGGGCATCATCGCGAACAGGCGCCTCGCAAGACTGGAGGAATACCGCCCGGCTGGGTTTGCATTCGGCTTCCGGGACCAACGCAGATACGTGAGTTCTGAAGATTTTGCTCCCCACCGCTCTTTGAACGCGATCAGACCTGCGTTGTCTGCATCCGAGCGGCCAAAGTCCAAGGATGTCAACCCGGCCGTTTTTGCCTCAACGATCGCCTGCCACAATAGGAGCTGAATGCCGCCGAGATTGTGGAAGGCTACGTCAGAACAGCCATACTTGTAAACGAGGACGTCCTTGTGCTGGACAGTCAAGATGCTCGCAATCGCGTTCCCGTCCTTGAAGGCTACGCGAACTTGCAGGTGATCGCCCAAGCAGGCCAACAGATTCCTGAACCATTGGATCGGCTGCGGCGGAAGTTGATGCCGCCGCCGGGTCTGCACCATGAGGCGGTAAAACGCATTCAGCAGACGCTCCGACCTGCCGCTCTCCGACACAACTCCCTCACGTTCCGCACGCCTGATCGGCTGCTGGACGGCAGTTTTATGTGTGCCTCGCAAAATGGCGTCCAGCGGCGTCCGTAGATCCAGTTTGTGCAGGTAACCCGCGGGTGAGCGGACAGCACTACCCTCGATCGAAGCGAACTGCATGACGGGCCTAATCTCGACGTACTTCCATTTCCCGGCAGAAACGCCCATCTTCAGTTCTTGTGCGATCAGGGCGGCAGCCCCGGGGCTATCCAGCAGTGGCTCACAGTGATCCGAGAAGGGAACCGAAACCATCCGGCAGCCCGTCAGCCAGCTATTGACTTGGCACAACACGATGCCATTTGACAATGGCGAGGATGGGGGAGAAGTGGTGTAGACGACGGGAGTGTAGGCATAGGTTCGATGAACCGCCTCAAGCCACGCATGGGAGTGAAAGACCGATGCGGAATTGTGGCGAGCGACGAACTCATTCCAGCGCCCGTCACAAAGCGGGTCCACCGTGTGAACGGTCACAGCGTTTTCGGTGCCAGCGCGGCTCCCTCCGCCCCGTGGCATCGCAGCATGGAAAGCGCTGAATCCTTCGTGAATTGAGCTGCCTCTCGCGGTAGCGCGTACCATGCATCGGCTGCAAACCGCGCTGACACATACTCCAGGAACTCCTCGTACAAGGCAACGGGATACTCCGTACGGCCGGCGGGCTCTCCAAACGCGAGGTAGTCGGGGTGCACATTGATCAGCGCCATTCCCCCGTGGCGCGCCACCCACTCGAGTTTCTGCTTCCAAATCTCGTTTGTCTTTTCACCCAGAACAAGAAGCAATGTCGAATCCTGCGGCAGCGTGTACGGCAACTCTACATAACCTGGTCCGTCCGCATCGGGGACCCAGAAAGGAAAGATCGTGTTGGCGCCATCCGGCTGCGGCTCAAACGGGTCGGTATCGAATGTCGAAGCGTCGTAGAGCACGTTGAGCTGTTTCAGCCATTCAAGGTTGTGAAACATGAACGCAGACCGGAAGCCGGCCGCGCCCCAACGCTCCAGGTACTGGTTAATCCGGCGGGCGGAGTCGCTGAACTCCGCTTTCGACCGATATAACGTGCCGTCGTGATGCAGGTCATGAACGCCGACTTCAAAACCCTGGCCGGCGAGGAACGAGCGAAGCGCGTCTGGGACTTCGTACTCTCCTTCCGGAACGAAGTTGAAGGACGACCGGAAGCCAAGGCGGATTTCAAGCTCGGCCAGAGACCGGCATCGTTCCAGGCCCTTGCTGCCCTCGACATCGTGGGTCAGGACGAAGGCAAACGTCTTGCCTCCGGGCCATCCAGACCACCATTCCGGACGCCGTGCGGCCTCTTCGTTGATCGGCCACACCCCGGCGCTTTGCCGCCGCTGCCGGGCCGCCAGCCGCGCTCTCAACACCAAACGCACCCTGTGCGGGATGGCCGGCTTAATGAAGTAGTAAAGGTCGAGGAGTTTCATCGGCGCCTAGTCCGGCTAACTTACTTGAAGCGATTCCGCGGCAGTTTCGCTCCGCGAGGCTTGCTCCTGGGTGACGCGCTCGAGCCAGATCTCGCGCCAATACGGGTAGATACTCCGCGGACAAAATCTGCGGTTCTGGGCATAACAAGCCAGACACACCACATCTTCGAGGATAATGCAGTCATTCTTAATGTACTGCATTGTGCCTGTCTTCTCATTGATAATTCTGTCCACGCGGGCAAGTACCCGATAAGTGTTACCGCAATAGGGCACCATTTCTGCGTCGAAATACATGCCGCGATTGTATGAGTCCTCATTGAGAGTCGCAAGAATCTCTTGGTAACTGCGAACTCTGACAAGCTCACCAGGCGCTAAGTCCAATTTAGCAGCTGGGGTCTTCTCTCCGCGGGGAATCAGGCCCTGCCGCAACGGATACTGGACCCCGCCGCGAAGCTTTTGAAGTCTGTCATAAATCCACCGGAAGGCCGCTCCGCACCCGATCCCCGCCGAGGCCAGTTCCGCATACAGGAAGAACAGAAACGCGGACAGCAATTGGGACAGGCGGACGTTCCCGGAGCGGTAATCGGCGACATATTGACGGACATCCCACCAGGGCAGTGGGGTCGTCGCTTGGGCGACCTGGGTCGACTGGCACACGAACACTGGCTGGGAAGCCTCGGCAGGCCCAACCGGCGACAGCGTTCCCGCCACCACATCCTGCTCCGTGCAACCGGGGAAACGTCCCTCGTGAACGCCGTTTGTCGTCCGCTGGGGCCGCACCAGCGCCGCTGCCGGAGCGCCTTCGTCGATCTTTGTGAGCCAAGCTTCCTTCCAGAAGAGCAAACAACGCGCCTGGCACCCTCCATGTGCGTCGCCGCTGCAACGGACTCCCTCCAGGTGCACCGTATTCAGCATGCGGCGCCCCCCGATGCCGTTCGGTGGATCGCAAGTCTTGTGAGCGCGCTTGAAAACACGAAACCGCTGGCCGCAAAACTCAAACATCTCAGGCATGAAAGGCAGCTTCTCTAGCTGTGCGCTCTTGTCCAGGCTTGCCAGGATCTCTTCCTTGCTGCGAACCCGAACCCAATCTCCCGATCTCAATTCTGAGTTGGTTGCCATAGTAATCACGATCTGTTCTGCGTCATGCCGCCTGTCCGGCCAGTGCGAGGCTCGCCAATTCCTGTAGCCGTTGCTCCCTGGCCCTCAAGGCTGGCGATGGCGCCACACCCGCATAGCGAAAGATCTCCTTCCAGCGGTGAACCCAATCATGGCGCAATAGCGCCTCGGCCGCATTTCGCCGGCTTATGGCTGAAACACGGTGGGGATCTGAGTTCAAGGAAGCAAGCACTTCACATGCGTCAGAGCCGTCGGGCTGGACCGGCACCACAGCATTAGGCCAGGGAAACATCTCCCTGAACCCCTCGCCGGCCACGGTTTCGCCAATCAGGATGGCGCCACCCGCCACCCCCTCAAAGTACCGATACCCGATCTCGACTTGACCCAGATGTTCATTGGAATCAAACTTCCCAGGCGCCACCATGAAATAGCGGCTTCGCTTCAACAGATTTGCGAACAGGTCGCGGTGATGCCGGTAATCGTAGGGTTCCAGTTCGGCAATCTCAGGAAACGAGTCGTAGAGATAGAAAATCTCGTTGTTTGCGGCTGAACGGAGGAGCGCGCGGTGAATGCCTTCCCTCCTTCGTCCGATTCCATAGACGTCAATTACGCGCACTGGGGGGTTCGGGTACGGGCTGAAACGGATCGTGTCTGCCCCGCCGGGGAGCCAGTGACACGGCCGGCCGAGATCTCCTGACAGGGCTCCAATCGTGCCGTTGCAACCGATGAACACGTGGTCGAATCGACGCAGCGCTGGAAGCCAGTGCTTCATCAGCGGAAGGTCCACCGCCCACATCTCATCCAGCCAACATACACTTGTCTTACAAAAGTCTTCCCATCCCTCGATCGCGTTGACATGGAGCAGATCCGCATGGTTCTGGCACACCGCAACGAATAGGTCGTATTCCTGCTTGAGCTTGACCCTATGTAAGCCTGGGTTCTGAAAGACCAGTGACCCGGACACGTCCCGGTAGATGAGGCGCTTCTGCCAGGCGAATTGAAAGCTAAACCCCCAGCGAGGTTCCAAATGGATCAAGTCAACATCATCGACCTCCATCAGAACATCCTGAGCCTCATATAGACTGCACCGATACGCCCGCTTCGCAAACCCCCTTGCAGTCGCCATGCAGATTCGAGCCTTTGCGGTCTCACGAGATTCGGTGACGGCCCGCGGCGCCACGTCCATAACCTTTGGAGAAATCATTGGATCTCCGGACGTCTCAGGTTTCCTTGCGGACCGGCTTCGCCCGAAGGGCCCTAGAGCCATTCTGCCGCCACCTTGCTATTCCGAGCGCTCCGGCCAACAGGCAAAACGAGGAAACGACAAGACGAGCGGGCGAAGCGGTACGCGAAACCGCAATGTAGAGCGCAAGTCCAGTTCCGATCCAGAACAGTTTCTGCCATTGATATGAGTCGTAGCGCTTTGCCAATTGCCGGCGGTGCGCCCAAGTGTGCCGTACCGCCTGAGAGGTTGGCATCAGTCTTCGAACCACCAGGGGAATCAGTCGAATCAGGAATAGGACGGCCAGGAGAGCGGCAACCAAAGCCCAATCCGGTCCAGGGGTTCCGCGCACCCAGGTAAGTGCGGGGATCATCACAAATCCAACCGCCACGCGGCCGAGGCGGCCGAACAGCCTTCCATCGAGGCTCACAAGCAACGTTTCGAAGGAACCCGTCTTGGCCGGCTTGTCCGTCATGGTCGTGACCCTCAAAGACCTCGCGTCTGCAGCACCCTGGTTATCCAGGGCGGCATGACATCACCTGCCAACTGCAGCAACGCGCCAACAGGAGCGCGCAGCCGGAACAGATACATCACCACCACCAGGTACGCGGCCAAGTACGCAAAAGCCAATTCAAACGTCCTAAGGATTCCAGTCTCTTGGGCAAGAACCGTGTACCGCAGAGTGAACCCGATGGCCGCCGCCAGCAAAGATCCGGCAAAGGGCCGCCAGGAAACTCGAATCACGTCGGAGGCGCCAATACCCAACGGTTGCCCCGCGTAGGAAATGGCCGGAAGAAAAAGGACGGACGTGCATGCCACATAAGCGATCACTACACCGCGCGCCCCGAAACGTAGACCACACAGCAGCGCCACAAACTGGAAGCAATTAGCCGCTATGCCCCAACGAAGCCACCGGTCGGTCCGGCCGGCCACTACGTGAAGCCACCCCATTGTCCGTTCGACTGAGTGAGGGATACCCCGCAACGCCAAGATGCTCAACAGCACGCCGGCATTGGCCCACTTCGTCCCCAGCACGACAACGACGAGGTCCTGGGCAGTAACGGCCAGGATCCCAAAAGCGGGCATCGCGTAGAATCCCAGCGTCAGCATCGCCTTGCTCCAGAGCCTCTTCAGTTCCTTAAGATCGCTCGCTACCTTACTGAGGCCGGCCACGGCAACGGAGTGCAAAGGTGCGCTCAACACGTCGAGCAAGTTCTCATAGACAAACAGCGCGTTCTGGTAATAACCGAGCGCAATCGCGCCGCTGGCGTAGCCGATCGCGACTTTGTCAGCGGATTTCCCGAAGAAGTCCGTCATCGTGAAACCCGTTATGTTCAGCCCGAGTTTCACCATCTCCTTAGAAGCCGCTGTAATCGCCGGCCGCTTGGGAAACCAGCGGACTCGCAACCAGACTCCGGCGGCCACGAACGCATTCATCGCCACTGGGCGGACCGCCAGCGCCCAATAACCAAAGTTGAGCAACGCCATCGCTATCGCTACTGCCGCGCTCAAAAGGCTGGCAGTGACGTCGATCACCGCCAGTTCTTGAAACCGCATCGCCCGCCGGAGGAGGGCGTAATGCTGGCAGTGCAGCGCTGACATCACAAATGTCAACGCCGATACCAGCACAATCATCTGCAGCCTGGGCTCGCCGTAGAATCTGGATATCAGTGGACCGCAGGCCCACGTAAGCGCCGTCAAGCCGAAACCCAGACTCAGCGAAATCCAGAACAGCGCTGCGACTTCTCTCTCATTGATTGACGACCTTTGCGTAACGACGTCGGGAGTCCCTAAACTCACCACATACGCGAATCCCGTAAGGGCGGTGACCATCCCAACCAACCCGAAATCCTGAGGGGAAAGGAGTCGCGCCAGGTAAAGAGCAGAGCCGACTTGAATGGCCGCATTGAGCCCGCGCGCCGCGATGCTCACGGCGCCTGAGCTTAAGGAACGCCGGACATGGCCTGTCTCGACCTTGTTTTCACTAAATACCGGTAAGGTCGCCATCACTTCCAAGCCAATGGCGCCGTGATTCGCGGGAGCGAGCGCACACTTATCCACTGAACACCGTGCCAGGCATGTATGCTCATCGCTTCCTGTAAGCGCGCGGCTTTAGACACCCACGTGCCGCCGGAGCGATAGCGTAGCTTCCATGACTCCGTCTACCACCTCAACCTGCTGTTCGCGCCGCAGGCCCGGATACATCGGGAGCGACACAATCTCTCGGGCAACCCTCTCCGTCACGGGGAGATCTCCAGGTGAATATCCGAGAGCCTTGTACGCGTTCTGAAGATGAAGAGGAATCGGATAGTGAATGCCGGTGCCGATGCCCGCCGCGCTGAGCAGGCCGATCAACTCCTCCCGCTGTGGGGCTTGCACCACGTAGAGATGGTAGACGGCACGGCTCCAAGAAGGTTCGTACGGCAAGGTTATGCCGTCAGCTTCGCAATGTGCGGCGCCGAACAGCGCGCCGTATTGCCTCGCCGCCGCTTGGCGCAATGCAGTCCATTCCGGCAATCGCAAAAGCTTGGCATGCAAGATGCCGGCCTGGATCGCATCCAGGCGTCCGTTATACCCTTCAACATCGTGATAGTACTTCCTGCTCTGACCGTGGTCTCGCAACATGCAGACCTTACGAGCGATCTCGGAGTCGCCGGTAGTCACAGCACCAGCTTCTCCGCACGCGCCTAAATTCTTCCCGGGGTAAAAGCTGAACGCCGCGGCAACGCCCATCGATCCGGCTCTTTTCCAGCAATTCTCCTTCGTTGAGAAGTACTCGGCGCCATGCGCCTGGCATGCATCTTCGATGACGATCAAGTTGTACTGAGAAGCAATCTCCAGGATTGGATCCATGTCGGCCATTTGGCCATACAGGTGAACAGGGACGATGGCTTTGACAGGCTGGCCGAGTCGTCTCCAAACCAACCCACCCGTATCGTGACGGCACTCTCGATCGATGAATTCGCGCAATTTCACCGGATCGAGGTTATAGGTTGCCTCATCGATGTCGACGAAAGCTGGATGGGCGCCCACCTGCGAAATGGCCTCGACGGTTGCAATGAATGTGTTGGCAACGGTGATGACCACGTGGCCCGGACCTACGCCCGCCGCCGACAAAGCAAACCGGAGCGCATCCGTTCCACTCCCCACGCCGGCACAATGCCGGACTCCACAGAACCGCGCGAAAGCTTCCTCAAATCCCTGGACCATCGGGCCGCCGACAAAGCCGGCGGTGTCCAACGCGGTCTGAAATACCTCAAGTAACTCTGCTCGAAGCTCCTTATGAAGTCCGACCAGATCAAGAAACGGTACTTTGCTGCTCATGCTTCCCTAACTGCCGTAGGCGTCCCAACGCTCCGCAATACATACGCCGGGTTCCCGGCCACAATCGTGTTTGGAGGAACGCTCTTGGTCACAACACTGCCGGCGCCGACGATCGCATTCTCGCCAATCGTCAGATTGGAAAGGATGGTCGCGCCGGAACCAATGGAGGCGCCTTTCTTCACGAGCGTGGTCTCCACTTTCCAATCCTTTTCAGTCTGCAACTCAC
>JADYZL010000623.1 GCA_020853155.1 Bryobacterales bacterium | reverse complement strand
GCCAAGCCAAGCTGGTGGACGACCCCATCATCAGCGAGTACGTCAACCGCGTCGGCCAGAACCTGGTTCGCAATTCCGACGTCAAGGTTCCGGTAAGCATCAAGGTGATCGATTCGGACGAGGTGAATGCGTTCGCGCTGCCGGGCGGATTCTTCTTCGTGAATACCGGGCTGATTCTTCGCGCGGATAACGAAGCGGAACTGGCCGGGGTGATGGGCCATGAACTGGCGCATATCGCGGCCCGCCACGGCACGCGGCAGGCCACACGCGGGCAGATCGCCAATTTTGCCAGCATCCCCCTGCTGTTCATGGGCGGCTGGACGGGATACGCCATCCGCCAGGCCGCGGGGCTCGCCGTGCCGATGACGTTCCTCACGTTCTCGCGCGGTTTTGAATCGGAGGCCGACATGCTCGGTGTCCAATACCTGTATAAGGCCGGTTACGACCCCGCCTCCTACGTGGATTTCTTCGAAAAGCTGCAAGCGATGGAGAAGCGCAAGCCGGGCACGCTCTCCAAGGTGTTCCGCTCGCACCCGCTCACGGAAGACCGCATCACGGAGTCTCAGAAGACGATTGAAAAGTATCTGAAAGAGAAGCCGGAATACGTCCTCACGACTTCCGAGTTCGACGAAGTGAAAGATCGCCTGGCGCTGGTGTTGAACAAGCAGAAGGGCGAAGTGGAAGATCCGAACCGGCCGACGCTGCGCCGCGCGCCGGGCAGCGACAAGATCGAGATGGGCGACGAGAAGGGCGACGACAAGGGTCCGGTGGACGAGGACGAACGGCCCACGCTCAAGCGGCGGCCCAATTAGCGGCGGTTGTTCCGTTTCACGGATAGAAGAAAAGCTCCGGCGCCGCGAGGTTGCCGGGGCTTTTTCGTTGAAGCCCGCGCTGATGCGGGCGCGCGCCATGTCCCGCCTGATATATACTTTTCGTCGAAAAGCCGGATCGATAAACTTGCTCGATTCCCGCCATTCTCTTTGCTGGAGACCCCCGATGATTTCCCGACGTGACTTCACCCGTGGCGCCGCGTTCGCCGCCACACAGGTTCCTCATCTTTCCGCCGCGCAGGCGGCCTCGGATCGAATCCGCGTGGGAGTGATCGGCTGCGGCATTCGCGGCGTGGGCGCGCACATCAAGACGCTGCTCACCATGAAAGAGAGCGACAACGTCACCGTCAACGCGGTTTGCGATGTCTTCGACAAGCGCGCGCGGCAGGCCGCCGAGATGACTGGCGGGCGGGCGTATCGCGATTACCGGGAGATGCTGGCCAACCGCGATATAGACGTGGTGGTGGTGGCCACTCCGGACCACTGGCATGCGCAGATGGCGATCGATGCCGCCGCCGCCGGGAAGCATGTCTATTGCGAGAAGCCTATGGCGCATACGGTGGAGGATGCGAAACGCCTGGTGGCCAAGGTTCGGGAAACCGGCATCAAGCTACAGGTGGGCGTTCAGGGTATGTCGGACGACTCCTATGAAACGGCCTACAAGCATTTCCAGGCGGGGGATCTCGGGAAAGTGGTGCTGGCGCAAATCGATTACTCGCGAAACTACGACAAGGATTTCTGGCTGAAACCCGTGGATCCGGACCTCAAACCGGGCGTGAATTTCGATTGGAACCTCTACCTTGGGCCGGCGGAGAAGCGCCCGTTCGACGCGGACCGCTATTTCAACTGGATTCGCTATTTCGATTATTCGGGCGGGGTGCCGGCGGGGCTGTTTGTCCACCGCGTCACGCGGATCCTCAAGTCCCTTGGGCTCACGTTTCCGGAGTATGGCTCCGCCCTCGGCGGCAAGTTCGAGTTCACCAATAGCACGGCGGAGATCCCGGACACCATCAACATCATGCTCGATTATCCCGGCGGGCCCACGGTGATGCTGATTTCTTCACTCGCCAACGATACGCCGGTGCCGCACCTGCTGCGCGGCCACAAGGCCACGCTGGAGTTTACGCCTACCGGCTTCACCATTCGCCCGCAGAAGCTCTACGCCGATCAGGCGAAAGAGTTCGTCCACCGCAAGACGGGCGGGGAGGATACCGAACTGCACTGGAGAAACCTGCTGCAAGCGATCCGCGGTAAGGAGGCACTCAAGTGCGACGTGATGCTCGGTTATTACGGCGTCGTCGCCTGCCAGTTCGGCGTTCTCTCGCAACAGCGGCGCAAGTACCTGAAATGGGATAAGGCGAACGAAAGGATCGTGGAAGCATGAAGCGCCTGCTGATCGCCTTTGTGGTGTTCGTGGGGCTGCTTGCGGGAGACGCGGGGGCGGTGGACCGTTTCGAGTTCCGGGATGTGACGCCGGATTCGCTGGAATTGACCGAAAACGGGCAGCCCGTGTTTGTCTATAACCACGGAATGATTTTGAAGGAGGGGATCGAGGAGAAGTTCCGGCGCTCGTCCTACCTTCACCCGGTCTATGCGCCGAACGGCGTCATCCTGACGGACGACTTCCCAAAAGACCATCATCACCATCGCGGTATTTGCTGGTCCTGGCCGGACGTTCAGTTTCTCGGGAAGACCTACGACGTGTGGGCCGTCGAAGGCATGCACCAGCGCTTCGTGAAGTGGATCAAGCGCGAGACGTCGAACGGCGGCGCCGTGCTCTCCGTGGAAAATGGCTGGTTCGTGGGGGGCCGCAAAGCGGTCCGCGAAATTGTTGAAATCACCGTCCACCCCGGGGAGAACGGGAGGCGCGCCATGGATTTCGATCTGAGCTTCGAAGCCGTGGATGAGCCGGTGCGGATCACCGGGCGCGAGATCAAGGGCTACGGTGGCTTCGGCGTTCGCTTCGCGCCGCGCACCGATACCGTGCTCCGCACCGAGGCGGGGGTCGAGGCGAAGGATACGGACATGGTCCCGCACCCCTGGGCTGAACTCGAGGCCACCTTCGACGGAAAGCGGGCGGGCCTGCGCATCGACGATTCTCCTTCAAACCCCGGCGACGGTCCCGTTGGCTGGTGTCTGCGTCACTACGGCTACGTGGCTGCGAATTATCCGGGCCTCGAGAGCGTTACGCTCACGCCGGGCCGGCCACTCAGGCTGCGCTACCGGGTGACCGTATTTTCCGCTACGTAGACTTGAGCGTGGCCGTCGCGGTCACTTGTAAAGCTCACGTATCGTTCATCGGGGCTGTAGCACGGGTGCGGGTGGGTCCACTGCGGCCCGTAAATGGTGTCGAGTGGAACTTCGAGCCAACTGAGGGTGGATTCCTTCTTCGCATTCCAATCCGCGGGCGTGGATTCCCGCCACTGGGAGCCCCCGTTGCTCGCCTCCGGGCGGCAGAGCGGCCGGCGTGCGCCGCTTGCTGCGTCGATCTCAAAGATTCCTTCATCCGGCAGGTTCGTATCACAAAGCACGCGGTTGCCATCGCGCGAGGGGCTCACGTGCCACACCGGGTAATCCGTAATCCGCGAGATCTCCCGCGTCGTCCAATCCATCCGGTAAAGCGCGTGCTTCCAATGGACGAAGATCAAGTCGCCCGTGGAGCCGAGAAACGTCTCGTGCGTGATCCACTCCTCGAAGGGGTTCTCGTATAGGCATTCCATGCCCGTGCCGTCGCGCTTGACGCGGTACATGCGCGGGGCGGGGTCTCCCGCGAATTCGATCCACTCCGGTTCGAGCGGATGATACTGGGGGTGGATCACGGTCCGGCCAAATGGAATTGCCTTCCAGCCGCTTCCGTCGGCGCGGCCCGCCACCAGGCCCTGCTCGCTCCCGCGCTTGTAGGCGGCGGTTAACCCGTTGCCGCCATCACCGAGAGTGCATTCGCCGAGTTGCGCGCCTTCGAACTCCACGATGTTCGTTTCCACCAGGGAGGAACGGTCCAACCGCCAGATCCCCCCGCCGCGAACGAAGAAAACACTCGCGCCGTCGGGCGATAGGGTGGGCGAATAGGCATGCACCGCGGCGCCTCCGGTAAGCTGCCGGATTCGGCCGCCAGGGAACTCCGCTTCGAAGATCTGCGCTTCACCGGAGCGGGTGGAAATGAAGATCAGGTGTTTCGCATCCGGCGTAAACGAACTTTGCAGAAAGTAACTCAGGTGGTTTGTAGAGGGATGGGCGGTGATCTGGTGAATGCGTGCGCCGGTGGATGCGTCGCCGAAACTCCGGTGTTCCGGTGCAAACACCGCACCTTTCTCAAAACTCGTCGAGTCCATGCGACCCAGCATACCGGCCTTCGCGTCCTTTCGGGAAATGAAGGATGGGGCTTTGGCGGGGTCCGATGGGTGTTCGAAACCGCCTCGATGTTACCGGCCGGCCCGGATTTTGTTCATTCAACGAAAAAATGACGTACTTAAGCCCAATCCTGCTTACGCAGCCAAGTTCTCTATGCTACGATTGCGAAATCATGTTGGAAAAGGCTGGCGATTGCCGCCGGTCCGAGGAGTTGTCTCGATGAAGGTACAGAGTTCAATCGTCCGAATCTTGGCTGGGGCCGCATTGTTGCTGGTGGCCCTGCTTTACGCCCCGTCCGCGAACGCCCAGGTGCTTTATGGTTCCATTGTGGGAACTGTGGAGGATTCCTCGGGTGCGGTGCTTCCGGGAGCAGCCATCACGTTCACCAATACTGCCACCGGCGCGGTGCGCGAATTTCGCTCCGACGACCAGGGGCGCTACAACGCGGTCAGCATGCCCGCGGGCAGCTACGATATGGGGGTGACCCTCGCGGGATTCCGCACGCTTACCCGCACGGGCATCCTTGTCACGATCAACAACGTCACGCGCGTCAATGCGCAGCTTGAAGTAGGCCAAGTGACGGACGAGGTCACGGTGACCGCTTCCGCGGTCGCATTGCAGACGGACCGTTCCGACACAAGCGCGGAGATCAGCTCGCAGACGGTGGTGGAATTGCCGCTGGCTTCCTACCGGAATTACCAGAGCATGATCAATCTTGTGCCCGGCGCCACACCGGCGGCATTGCAGAACTCCGTGGGCGCCTCGCCGCAGCGCTCGCTCACGACGAATATCAACGGCACCAATCGGAACAACAACAACACCCGGGTGGATGGCGCCATCAACGTGTATATCTGGCTGCCTCACCACACGCTCTACAATCCGCCGGTGGAATCGATTGAGACCGTGAACATTTCGACCTCTTCCTTCGATGCGGAGCAGGGAATGGCGGGGGGCGCCGCGGTGACCGTGGCGACGAAATCCGGCACCAACCAGATTCGTGGGTCGGCTTACTGGTATCACGACAACCAGCATCTCTATGCCCGGCCGTACTTCTTCCGCCAGGCGGAAGACCATCCAACGCTGCCGAGGTCGATCGTCAATATCCCTGGCGGCACGATTGGCGGCCCGATCATCAAGAACAAGCTGTTCTACTTCTTCAGCTATGAGCGCACCTCCGAGCGCACGGCGCAGTTTGCTAACTCCAGCACGCCGCCCGCCGACATGCGCAACGGCGATTTTTCCGCCTATGCCGGCCTGGGGAATATCTATGATCCACTTTCGGGCTCGGCAACCGGCGCGGGGCGTTTACCCTTTAGCGGCAACAAGATTCCGCAATCCCGCTTCTCCCCAACCTGGACCAAGATCCAGGCGCTCGCTCCGCTGCCGAACCAGCCTGCGCAGGATGCATTCGGCCTCTCCGGCAACTACTACAGTGCCGCCACCCTTCAACTCACGCGCGACCAGTATGACGTGAAGTCGAATTACAACGTGAATGAGAAGTTGATGGTGTGGGGCAAGTACTCGCACATGAAGGCTCCCGTGGTGGGCGCGGGTGCGCTTGGTGAACTCACCGGACCAGCGCTGGGGCAACTTGGCAGAGCCGACGTGAGCGTGAAAATTCCCACCTTTGGTTTCAACTACACGGCGTCGCCGACGATGTTCATCGATGGCGTGTTCGGCCACACCCGGTTTAGCAATGTGGCCACCGGTCCCGATTACGGTAAGAACTGGGGTTCGGAAGTTTGGGGAATTCCCGGCACCAACGGAGGCAAGGCCTTCGCCGGCGATATCCACTATTCCGGACAGCCTTGCATTAGCAACGGGTTTACGGCCTGGGGGAACTGCAGCTCGTCGAACCCTAATTTTTACGCGGACCGCAGCTACACCTACACCACGAATATTTCGAAAGTTCACGGCGCGCATGAGTTCCGTTTCGGCGTGGACATCCTCCACCATGCGATGAACCACTGGCAGCCGGAAATCGCCAACCCGCGCGGCGCCCTGAGCCCCACGGGGAATGCGACGGTGCTCTTGGGCCAGACCGCCCGCTCGATTCATACTTACGCGGCGGGTTTGCTCGATATTCTGGGCAGCGCGAATAAGTCCGTCCAGTTTTTCCAAATGACCACGCGCGAATGGCAGAACGGTCTCTATTTCCGTGACCGCTGGCAGGCTTCGCGGAATCTGACCGTGAACCTCGGGCTGCGTTATGAGTACTACCCTCTGATGACTCGCGCCGATGGCCGCGGCTTGGAGCGCTGGGATCCCGCGACGAACCTCGTCACTATCGGTGGTGTGGGGAATGTGCCGCGGAGCAACGGGCTCTCCACATCGAAGAAGCTCTTTGCACCCCGGTTGGGGTTGGCCTACCGGTTGGGCGACAACATGGTAGTGCGCGCGGGCTATGGCATCACGTATAACCCGATGGTGCTATCGCGTCCATTGCGTGGTCTGTACCCCTCGACCATTGCCGCGAACTGGGTGGCTCCATCCAACTACGGCTTCTACGGATTCCTGAAGGATGGGGTTCCCGACGTGCCGACGCCCGATATCAGCAGCGGCGTGGTGGAGCTTCCGTCCACGGTGAACATGGGTCCTCGCAGCCCCTGGGGTGGCGAGATCCATCGCGGATACATCCAGAGCTGGAACCTGACGGTCGAGCGCAAACTTCCCGCGAATTTCCTGGTGTCGGCGGGTTATGTCGGCAACCAGACCGTCCGGCAATTCCTCGACCGGGACATCAATGCCGCCCCTGTCGGCAGCGGTCCATTAGGCCGCCCGCTGGTGGCCACGCAGAATCGCCGCATCGAGACACTGATGTGGGATGGCTGGGCCAGTTCCAATTACCACTCGCTGCAGGTGGCGATCAACAAAGAGTTCTCCAAGGGGCTCTTCATGAAGGGCGCCTACACGTACTCGAAGGCCATCAACATGAGCGACGACGACGGCTGGGCCGGCTTGCCGCTTACCAATCTGGAGGAGGCGCTTTACCGCAACCGCGCGCTCGCCGGCTATGATCGCACGAACATGTTCGTCATGAGCTGGGTCTACGAGCTGCCGTTCGGCAAGGGCCGTCCGGTGGATCTTGGCGGGCTCGCCAACTGGATTGCCGGTGGATGGCGCATCAACGGCGTTTACTCGGCCTACGATGGAACGCCTTTCACTGTTAGCGCGAATAGCAACTCCCTCAACGCACCCGGTTCCAGCCAGACTGCGGACCAGATTGGCGAACTCAAGAAGATCGGCGATGTGGGTCCTGGGACCCAATACTACGCCGTGGAATCCTTCCGCGATCCGAACTTCCAACGCCCGGCGAACGTCTACCGTTTCGGCAGCATGGGACGCAACTCGGTTCGCGGACCCGGCTTCCAGAAGGTGGATCTCGCGCTGTTCAAGGATTTCCGCCTCACGGAGCGCTTTGTGCTCCAGTTCAAGGCGGAATCCTTTAACTTCACGAACACACCGCGCTTCGGCAATCCGGCTGCGAACGTGAGCAGCATGACGATGTCGCCCACCGGCGCCATTACCAATGCCAACAACTTCATGGCGATCACCAGCGCAAGCGATGAGCGGAAGTTCCGCTTCGGCTTGCGGCTCACCTTCTAGACGGGAGCGGTTGCTTCCATAAAACGAACGGGGCGGTTTCCCTTGAGGAAACCGCCCCGTTTCCGGTTTGAGCCTGCTGCGTTTCGAACTGCCGCGAG
>JADYZL010000622.1 GCA_020853155.1 Bryobacterales bacterium | reverse complement strand
GGTGATTGTCCGCTTGTTATCCGCGCTGATCGCGCTGAACATCAGCGCGGAGCCTTCGGCTGTCGTGGTGACCGACTTGCCCGTGACCCGGAATCCATGTGAGGTTGCCTCCCGTTCCAGTTGTTCCACCAACTGTGGAACGGTGGACGGGGTATCCACGGTGACGACCCAGATGGTTCCCTCGCCGGTGGAGGTTTTCGCGGAGCCGGAGTACGTGCCGGCCGGAACGGGCGCCCATTCGGGGAACTCGATGTTGCCGCCGGGTTGTGCGTTGAAGACCTGCTGCCCATCCGGGCCTTGCACCTGAACGCCGCCACCCTCCCCTTCCGCGTGCAACGTATATTGCTCACCTTTCTCGTCGGTAAAGGAAATGCGGCCTTCTTTGAGATCTTCGAGGGACACCGTGACCGTCTTACCCGTGGATTTTTGGCGCACCGTGATCTCCTGGGTATTCTCGTCCGCATTGACCAGTTCCATATCCGGGTTGAGAATTACAAGCGCTTTCGCCGCAGTAAACACTGGCCGGTTCTCAAAATCTCCGGCGACTTCCTTGGCCTTCTGCACCGCGAAATATCCAATGATCGCAGTGACAGCCCCACCGAGAAGCAACAACCCCAGGCATCCGCCCAGTACCCAGATCCAAACCTTACCCTTCTTGGCTGGCGGTGGAAGCGGCTGCTGTCCGTAGCCCGGCTGGCCCTGCTGATTCATCTGCGAAAAGTCTCCGCCTGCAGGCGGACCCGCGTATGGAGGCGTGCTGCCCATAGTGTCTCCCCCTCCCCAGGTTCTGGGTAACGTGATTCGGTCACTAGCAGTATACGGCCAAAACGGCTCCCAGGAATGCCGTTTGAATCGCCGTCCATCAGCTATGAGAGAATACCGGACGATGTTCCGAATTACCGTCCTCTTCCTCCTTTTGATGTCCACCTCGTTCGCTCAGCCGGCATCCCCAGGGCGCGCGCCCCTGCCCAAACCGAAACTCGTGCTCACCATCATGGTGGATCAGCTTCGCTACGACTACCTGATGCGTTGGCGCCAGCAGTATCGCGGGGGATTCCACCGGCTTCTGACCCAGGGAGCCAATTTTACAGATGCGCACCTGGGGCACTACCCGACGGTCACCGCAATGGGCCACGCCGGCGTGTTAACCGGCTCTTATCCGATCAATTCCGGGATTATCGGCAATGACTGGTATGACCGGGAATTGGGCCGCAACGTCGAGAGTGTCACAGATTTCAAGGAGAAGGACTTGGGGGCGGGGAACAAGAGCCCCGGGGCTTCTCCGCGGCGCCTGCTCGTGGATACCGTCGGCGATCAGATGAAGATGGCGGGCGGCGCCATGCCGGTGGTGGTGGGCATTTCGCTGAAAGACCGGGGCGCCATCATGCCCACCGGCCACAGCGCGGATGGCGCCTTCTGGTATGACAACCAAACGGGGGATTTCGTCTCCAGTACCTACTACTTCCCGGAACTACCCGCCTGGGTGAAAGCCTATAATGCCCGCAAGTTGCAGGACCGCTACCTTGGCAAGGATTTCACCGCTGCTGGGGAAGCACAGCCCTTTACCAAGGTGCCGACGGCTCTTGGGCCCGCCTACTACGCCGCCCTTCGATACACGCCCTATTCGAGCGAGTTGATGGTGGAATTCGCCAAAGCCGCGGTGGAGCACTACAAGATGGGGCAGCGCGGCGTCACGGACATGCTCTCCGTCAGCTTCTCCGCCAACGATTCCATCGGTCATCGCGACGGCCCCGATGCGGCGAGCGTGCGTGAAATCTCGATCCAAACCGACCGCGTCATCGGCAAACTTTTCGACTGGCTCGATTCGACGATTGGCATGCGCAACGTGCTCGTGATGCTATCGGCGGACCACGGCGTGGGACCGGTGCCGGAAGTGAATGCGGAACGGAAGATGCCCGGCGAGCGATTTGACCGGGATAAGACTCACTTCGATCCTCTGGAAAAAGCACTGGAGGCCAAGTACGGCCCCGGCAAATGGATTGAAGGCACTGCCGGAAGCTCCCCGTATCTGAATTACAAGATGGTTGCGGAGAAAAAGCTGGATCCGGTGGAGATGCGCACCTGGCTGGCCGCCCAGGCGATGGCGTTGCCCGGCGTGGCTCGCGTTTTCACCCGGGACCAACTACTGCGAGGCGAGGTGCCCGGCGATGCGCTCTCTCAGCGCGTGGCTCGCAGCTTCAACGCCCAGCGTTCGGGCGATCTCGAGATCGTCATGATTCCCTATTGGATCAGCAGCGGCTCCCGCGCAACCCATGGCAGCCCATATCACTACGACACGCACATCCCGATCGTCTTCATGGGGCCCGGTGTGCGGCCGGGTTACTACGACGCCAGCGTGAAGATGCAGGATATTGCGCCTACGCTCGCGACCATGCTCGAGATCGAAGCGCCCAGCGGCGCGGAAGGCCGGGTGCTGAGTGAGATGTTCACGACGATTGGAGCCGGGCCTCTACGCCGCGCGGCCGCCCCCGTTCCTCCAGCATCCCCGCAGCCCAGGCCTTGACGGCACCTGCGCGGAGGGAGACCCACATCCCATAAGAAAAGGCCCGCGGCGCTCACGCGCAGCGGGCCTTTCGCCGTAGGTAGTCTCGGCCGTATAACCGCAGTTGGTGTCCGTTCCACAGGAGCAACGGTCTCCTCACTGGTGGAAACCAACGACAGTGCGCACGGTAGCCCTAACTCCCGGCCACCTCCTGCGGTCTTCGTTTACTACCAGAATTCATATTGTTGGACCACCTCCTTCCTCAGTGATG
>JADYZL010000621.1 GCA_020853155.1 Bryobacterales bacterium | reverse complement strand
TATTGGGAGAAACCCGTTTCCGCGTGTCAAGAATCGAAGCCGTGGAGTTCGCGAGCGCTCCCTCCGTTTGGGTGCCGGCGTGGATTTACCGGCCCGCGAAAGAAGACCCCGCCAAGCCGGTCCTGGTCTTGCTTGAACCGGCCGGCCGCATCGAATGGGCGGAAGGTAAGCTCTACGATCAGCTCGCGATGGCGGGCTATGTCGTCTGTGCGCCGGATCTGCGCAACCAGGGAGATCTTCGCCCTGAGTTCGGTCGCGGCGTCCGTGGCCACGCTGCGTCCCATAACAGCGAAGAACACTATGCCTGGTCCTCGCTCATTCTGGGCAAGCCGTTGCTGGGCCAGCGGGTCACCGATATTCGCGCCATCCTTCAGGGGCTCCGCTCCCGCCCCGAATTCGCGGCGCGGCCCATCGCCATCGCCGCCTCCGGGTTCACCACCGTGCCTGCCTTGTTCTCCGCCGCCATCGACAAGCGGGTTGACCGCCTGTACCTCTCGGGCGGCCTGATCTCGTTCGAGGAACTCTGTCAGGTACAGGATTACCGGGAGCCCTTTGGGAACTTCGTGCCGGATCTGCTGCTGCATACGGATCTCCCCGCCATCGCAGCGGATCTCGCTCCATGCCCGATCACACTCGCGGGCGCGGTGGATGGTGCGGGCCGGGCGCTGCCGGTGGAGCGAATGCGCGCGGCGTATCCCGGCAGCGGACCTTCCAGCCACATCCGCCTGGAGGCGGAAGCGCGCTGGAACGCGGAAGCCATTCTTCAGTGGGCCGGTTCCAGGCCGTAGCCACCGGGAGTTGCGGACGGGCCGCCATTGCGTCACCGTCCGCCCCTTCCGATTCCCCATTCCATATCGGATCTCTTGCATTCAACGGCCGTCCACTGTAGGCGGACGATTCCTCGCTAAACTAACAAAAGGGAAGCTGGGGGCTATGGAGCATCATCCAATAGCTATTTGCTCACTTAGAGAACGATTACGAACGGGGTTCGCGTGGATCAGATTGAACGGCAGCACCTGCTATATCGGCAGCTTGAAAAACGTATATTGGTGATCGATGGCGCCATGGGCACGATGCTCCAGGAGCGTAATCTCACGGCGGAAGATTTTGGCGGGGCGGCCCTCGAAGGCTGCAATGAGAATCTCGTACTCACCCGCCCGGAAGTGATCGAGGATATCCATCGTGCGTACTTCGAGGCCGGGGCCGATATCGTCGAAACGAATACCTTCGGATCCACTCCCCTCGTGCTGGCCGAGTACGCGCTCGAGGCGAGGCACTACGAGATCAATGTAGAAGCCGCCCGCATCGCCCGCCGTGCCGCCGATGCGCTGTCCACTGCGGAGCGCCCCCGCTTTGTCGCCGGATCCATGGGGCCCACCACGAAAGCCATCAGCGTTACGGGTGGCGTCACCTTCGACGAGTTGAAGGAGAACTACTACCAGCAAGCCAAGGGGCTCTGGGAAGGCGGCGTCGATATCCTGCTGCTCGAAACCTGCAACGACACCCGGAACGTGAAGGCGGCTCTGCTCGCAATCAAACGCCTCAAGGCCGAACGCAATCTGGCCAAGTTGCCCGTTATGGTCTCGGGCACCATTGAGCCCACTGGCACCATGCTGGGCGGGCAGACCGCGGAATCGCTCTGGATCTCTCTCGCGGATCAGGATCTACTCTCCATCGGCCTCAATTGCGCCACCGGTCCGGAGTTCATGACGGACCATCTCCGCACCCTTCATGAGCATGCCCATGCGTGCATTTCCTGCTACCCAAATGCGGGCTTGCCCGATGTCGAAGGCAACTATCTGGAGACCCCGGAGAAGCTCGCCAGAGCCCTCTCCCGCTTCGCCGATAACGGTTGGTTGAACATCGTCGGGGGCTGTTGCGGCACCACTCCGGCGCACATCCGCGCCATCGCGGAGATGGCCGCCGCCCGTCCGCCGCGCGGCTCCAAGCCGGCCAGCCACCGCGCCGTGTTTTCCGGAGTGGACACGGTGGAGGTGGAAGATTCGAGCCGCCCTCTGCTCGTCGGCGAACGCACCAACGTCATCGGCAGCCGTGCCTTCAAGCGCTTGATCGCCGAGGAAAAGTGGGACGAAGCTACCGACATTGCCCGCCGTCAGGTCCGCACCGGCGCTCATATCATCGATGTCTGTCTGCAATCGAGCGACCGCGATGAACTCGAGGATATTCCGCCGTTCTACGGCCAACTCATCCGCAAGATCAAAGCCCCCATTATGATCGACACCACCGATGCGGCGGCCATCGAACGGGCGCTCACCTACTGCCAGGGCAAGAGCATCATCAACTCCGTGAATCTCGAAGACGGCGAGGAGAAGTTCGAGCGCATCTGCCCGCTGGCGAAGGCGTATGGCGCGGCGCTCGTGGTGGGCACGATCGACGAAGACCCTGTCCAGGCTCAGGCCTTCACGAGGGAGCGCAAGCTCGCCGTTGCCCAACGAAGCTTCGGCCTGCTTACCGAAAAGTACGGCATCCCACCGGAGAATCTTATCTTTGATCCGCTCGTCTTCCCCTGCGCGACGGGCGATGAAAACTACATCGGTGGCGCGGTGGAAACCATCGAGGCGCTGCGCCTCATCAAGCGGGAATTGCCTCTTTCCACGACGGTTCTCGGCGTTTCGAACATCTCGTTTGGTCTGCCCCCCGCGGCGCGCGAAGTCGTGAATTCCGTGTTCCTCTACCACTGCACGAAAGCCGGCCTGGACCTCGCGATTGTCAACACCGAAAAGCTGGAGCGTTTCGCTTCCATCCCCGAAGAAGAACGCAAATTGGCGGAGACGTTGCTCTACAATACGCCCCCCGCCGCCGGCGATGTCCCCGAGGAAGAGCCCAGCCGGGAACTCATGCTTGATGCGCCGCTCGATTGGCGGGAGCAGAGTCTTGAGGCCCGCGCGGCGATTAACCAGTTCCACATCGCCGCGATTGCCGCGCACTTCCGGGAAGCGAAGTCGCGGACGGAAGGGAAGCGTCTTTCGGAATTGCCGCTCGACGAACGCCTCGCCAATTACGTCATTGAGGGCTCGAAGGAAGGCCTCATCGAAGACCTGGAGCGGAAGCGGGCGGAGGGTGCGACGCCGCTCGAAATCATCAACGGCCCGCTCATGGCCGGCATGTCGGAAGTGGGCCGCCTATTCGGCGCGAACGAATTGATTGTCGCGGAAGTGTTGCAATCGGCCGAGGTAATGAAGGCTTCCGTGGCCCATCTCGAACAGTTCATGGAGAAGGCTGACGTGGTAGCGCGCGCCCGCATCATGCTCGCCACCGTGAAGGGCGATGTTCACGACATCGGCAAAAACCTCGTCGAGATCATCTTCTCGAACAACGGCTATGAGGTCATCAACCTTGGCATCAAGGTGCCGCCCGAAGTGCTGATCCAGGAGTTCCGCCGCGCGAAGCCCGACGCCGTCGGACTTTCCGGCCTCCTCGTCAAGAGCGCGCAGCAGATGGTCGTGACTGCGAATGATTTTCGCG
>JADYZL010000620.1 GCA_020853155.1 Bryobacterales bacterium | reverse complement strand
GCGCGGGTTTGCAGATCGGCCCATACCCTCTGGAGATCGGGCGGGACCGGGTGAGCGTGGAGGATGCTCCCGTAACCATCCTCAAGCCGGGCCATCCGCTGTTGAATCTCCCGAACAAGATTCGCGAGCGGGATTTCGCGGGATGGGTGCAGGAGCGGGGTCTCTATTTTCCGTCGAAATTCGACGATCGCTATGAAACCGTGATCGCCACGCACGACCCCGGGGAAAAGCCACTTGCCGACGGGATCCTCTACGCGAGGTTCGGCAAGGGCGTCTTCATCTACACGAGCTACTCCTGGTTCCGGCAACTGCCGGCGGGCGTTCCCGGAGCCTTCCGGCTATTCGCCAACATGCTCAGCGCAGGCAAGACGGCTGCCGTGAAGCCGTAATACCGATTGCCCGGCGGACGGGCATGGGGTGTGGCTGTCATTCGCGCAGGCGGGAATGAAAAGGCGCCGTTCACAAACAGAACGGCCGGAGCGATACTGCCATCGCTCCGGCCGGATTCACCACAAGGTTGGGGTTGCGGATGTTTAGCCGTAAATGAACTTCCGGTTCTTGGCGTCCCAGGTCACTTTCGTGCCGCGCCGGTAGCTCTGGGTGGCCATGTGGCCGGGAATGGCGGCTTCCTGCCCGACGGACAACGGGGCAATGGCCTTTTCCTTACCCTGAATCGCGCGAACCCAGTTCACGAAATGGGCGTGAGTGGCGTCGGGCTGCTGGAAGTCCTTGATGTAATCGAGTTCCATTGGCTTGAGGCCCTTCAAGCGTTCGGGGTTCATGGCCGCACCGAAGTCTTCCGGGAAGTAGCGGAGCTTCTTGCGCCCGATGACTTCGATCATGCCGAAATCGCCCAGGAACTGCTCGCCGTAGCTGAAGTACTGGTTGCCGAAGTAGCTCGAATAGTTGAGTTGAAACTTGTTGGGGTATTCGTAGATCGCCGAGAGGCAATCCGGCACTTCGCGCCCGTCGTTCCAGCGGTAGATGCCGCCGGAAGCAAGGCACTGGGTGGGCAGCGGGTTCGAAAGGATGAAGTTGCTGATGTCGGTTTGATGCACCAGCAGATCAGTGGAAATGCCGCTTGAATAATCCCAGTAGTTCCGCCACTGGAAGTAGCGCTCTTTGCTGTAGGGGCGCTTTGGCGCGTCGCCGAGGAAGCGGTTGAAGTCCGTGTTGGCGGGCGTCGTATCCTCGGGAATCACATAGCGCCAGGGCCGCGGGGCGCCTGTCTGCTTCTCAGTGAAATTGCGGTACCAGAACGCGCGCACGTAGTGCACGTCGCCAATCTTGCCTTCGCCGATCAATTCCTTGGCGGTCTGATAGAGCTTGTTGCTGCGGTTCTGGGTGCCTACCTGGGTGACGACATTGGTCTTCGCGGCCAGATCGACAATTTCAAACCCTTCTTCGACGAGGTGGGATAGCGGTTTCTCCACGTAAATGTGCTTCTTCGCGCGAAGGGCCGCCATCGTCATCGGGTAATGGAGATGCTCGGGCGTCATGATTACAACGGCATCGATACTCTTGTCGGCGAGCAGATCGTTGTAATCGTGGATGGTCTTCGGTGTATTGCCACCCACGGTTTGGATAATGTCCTTGCCCTTGGCCATCGCGCCGTCGTAAGTATCGCAAACGGCGGTGGCCACCACGCTGCCTTTGTTCGCATCGAGCATGGCCTTGAGGCAGTAAGCGCCCCGGCCGCCAACGCCGATCCAACCCACGCGAACCTGGCTATTCGTATTTTGTGCCTGGAGAAACGCCGGCGCCGCGGCCGCGGCCACTCCGGCGGAGGTCTGGACGAAGCTTCGACGCGTCACATCGCTCATGGAAGATCACTCCTGGGAAATCAAGATTTTATCGTACCTAGAATAACAGGACGCACCAATCTGATGACAGGATACATCGGGAAGCGCCCGCACACGACGGAAAAGCGGCGCGAAGGCATGCCAAGGCCTGCTACAATCCGGACGATGTTTCGCAAGGTGCTGGTGGCCAATCGGGGAGAGATTGCGGTGCGGGTGATCCGCGCGCTGCGCGAGTTCGAGATCGATTCCGTGGCGGTCTATTCCGATGTGGACCGCGCCGCGCTGCACGTCCGGATGGCGGATGAAGCTGTCTGCCTGGGCGCTGCGGATTCGCGGGAAAGTTACCTCAACATTGAACGTGTGATCGACGCCGCCCGGCGCACCGGAGCGGACGCCGTGCATCCCGGATACGGATTTCTGAGCGAGAACGCCGCATTCGCGCAGGCTTGCGTGGATGCCGGGCTGACCTTCATCGGCCCATCCCCGGAGACGATCCGCCGGATGGGTTCGAAAACGGCCGCGCGGGCGATCGCGCGGGATGCCGGAGTGCCCACAGTGCCGGGCGCGGCGGGGACGGTGAGCGAACTCGGCGAAGCACTCGCGATCGCGGCGGAGGTGGGTTATCCGGTCTTGCTCAAGGCGGCGGCCGGGGGTGGCGGGAAAGGGATGCGGCTCGTTTCCACAGCCGGCGAAATGGAAGCGGCGCTTCGCGATGCATCGAGCGAGGCCGAGCGGGCCTTTCACGATGCACGCGTCTACATTGAGAAGGCCGTGGTCCGCCCACGCCACATTGAGATCCAGGTACTGGGCGACCAGCACGGGAACCTCATTCATTTGGGGGAGAGGGAATGCTCCCTGCAGCGGCGCCACCAGAAGGTGATTGAGGAGAGCCCTTCGCCGTTGATGGCGATCCATCCCGAATTGCGGGAGCGGATGGGGGAAGCGGCCTGCCGGGCCGCCCGCGCGGCCGGGTACTACAACGCCGGCACGGTCGAGTTTCTTGTCGATGCATCCCTCAATTTCTATTTTCTTGAGATGAACACCCGCTTGCAGGTGGAGCATCCGGTGACGGAACTAGTGACTGGCTACGACCTAGTGCATCAACAACTCCGCATAGCGGCGGGTCAGCGCCTTGAAATCTCTCAGAAGGACGTGCGGTGGCGGGGTTCGGCCATCGAATGCAGGATCTATGCGGAAGATCCGGAAAATGGTTTTCTTCCATCGCCCGGCACGATCACGCGGCTTCACCGGCCCACCGGACCCGGCGTGCGGCTCGATGCCGGCGTCTATCTCGGGTGGACGATTCCCATGGAGTACGATCCACTGGTTGCAAAACTGGCCGTTCACGCCGAGACGCGCCACCTGGCGATTGCCCGTTTGCGCGGCGCGCTTGAGGAGTATTCCGTGAATGGCGTGAAGACGACAATTTCCTTCTTCCATCAGATTCTCAACGATCCCGAGTTTCGAGCCGGGCATCTTCACACGGGCTTCATCGAAGAATACATGGCGCGGCGCGGCAAAGAGGCGCCGGATGAGAAGGTTGTCGAGATGGCAGCTCTCGCCGGGGCGCTGGCTGCGGCGAAAGGGGAGGGTTCGCCGCGCTCCGGCGCCTTTGCCGCGAGGCCCGCCGTCAGCCGCTGGCGAGTGTCGGGGCGGGAAAGGGGATTGCGATGATCGTGCGCCATCAGGTGAACGGAGAAGTGGTGAGCGTCGAGTTCCGTGTCTCCGGCGCCGATGTGACCTACCGCGTCATCCGGGAGGGAGCGGATGCGCCCGCTTTTCAAACCGTCAGCCATGTGGAGGCGGAGCCGGGCGTCCACTCGTTACTTTGCGGGTTCCGCAGCTTCGACGTCCGGTTGGAGCACGCGCATTACGGAACCATCGCGCAGCACCGTTCGAGCCGGGTGCTGCTGGAGCCGGTGGAGCGGAACGGACGCCGCGGATCCGGAGGGGTGGCGGGCCCCGCGCAGGTCAAGGCCGCGATGCCGGGCCGGGTGATCCGCGTGCTGGTCTCGGAGGGGGAGGCCGTCCGTGAAGGCCAGGGCCTGGTGGTGCTCGAAGCAATGAAGATGCAGAACGAAATCAAGTCTCCTCGTGGCGGGACGGTGAGGCAACTGAGCGTAGCGGAGGGGGCGGTGGTGGCCGCAGGGGCGCTGCTTTGTCTTGTGGAGAGCGCTGCGGGATAAATTCCCAGCCGGTTCAAGCGCCATCCGGCGACGTTCGCGCACGCGCGCCGTTGTTTCGCTGGAGCACATGGAAAAAGCAGTCGCGGCGGAGGATTTCGTCCACGAGACACGCTTCCCTGGCGTTCAGCCCGCACTGCAGACAAATCCCGGAAGGGTTGCCGACCGCGTTGAGCACTCTAGCGGTTAGCTGGTCAAGCAGGCACCGAATTTCCGCCAGATCGCTGGCTCCCGATTCTCCAAGAAGCCCTTGGAGCCGCACATGGAGACCGTCGAGGAAGGCGCGCGCCAGCCTCTCTCCCTCCGGGCTGAGCGAGAGACGCACATGACGCCGATCCAGCGTGTCGATGGTCCGCTCCAGCAAGTTCAGCCGCACGAGACGATCCACGGCCTTACTGGCCGCCGCCGTGCTGACCCCCAAGTAAGCCGCTACTTCGGTGACGTTTCCGACGGTGGTGGTGGTGAATATCTCCAGTAGTTTCCACTGCGAACGGCTCAGACGGTCACCCGCCAGTTCCGTTTGCAACTTCGATTCCACGGTTTCCTGGATTGCCAAGCTCAGCATGCGAGCCGATCCCAGCAATCCCGCCGCAGTGCTGGGGCGATGCTCTCCGGTCGTTCGAGTTGCAACAACGTGCACAGTTCCCGTCTCGCTAACCATAAGGATGGTGAATCCATTCACGCGATAGCTAGTTCATCGTAGCGCCGATTGCGAACTGCACCAAGAAAAATCCAGCCAACCGGGCTCGCAATCTAAGTGTAGTACTCATCCGGTGAAGATGAAATAGTTATGTTTCATGGCG
>JADYZL010000619.1 GCA_020853155.1 Bryobacterales bacterium | reverse complement strand
TGGAACATGCTGGTCCATTCCTCATACAACACCCAGTGGCGACTCCGCTTTCTTGATGACTGGGAATGAGCGGCCCCCCGCACTCAAACAATCAGTGAACGGCGGCAGACACCCATCCGAGTGATTTGCAGCCAATGGTGAGCAGGCCGGAGCCCCGGCTCCCAGGTTGTTGCACTCCGTAAGCGCGGTTTTCGCGCAGAGACCCAGTGCGACGATCCGGTCCCGCGGGGTTCCGGCCTGTTCTTTCCCGGCTTCCGGCTCTCCGGCGATTCCTCGCGCGAATCCCCTCAAGTTTCTGGCGCCTTCTGCCGATGAATGGGGAAAGATTGCGACCGGTGGACGAAGGAGGCTGGGAATGCAGGCTATTTCAGAGGCGATGATCGCCCCGACCCCTCTTGATTTCGAGCGGATGCAAACGATCTGCCGCCGGTTGCCTCCGTTCCCGCCGCTTGCCTCGCAACTGATTGAGTTGTTTGCCCGCCCGGATGCGGATCTCGAAGATGCGGTGACATTGATTCGATCCGACGCGGTATTTTCCGGAGAGCTTCTTCGCTTGGCCAATTCGGCGGAGTTCACGTCCTATGAAGTTTTTGAGGACGTTGCGCGCGCGGTGATCTACCTGGGATTTGAACGCGTACAGAGCGCGATTCGCCGCATCACTTATGCGCGGCTGATGCAGGATTCCTTCAGCCATCCCTTTGTCTCGGAGATTCACCGTAACAATATGGCAACTGCGTTCCTATGTGAGAGGTTGATGCACGTCCACGGAGCGAGAGGAGAAAGCGGAGAGTTCTGTGCGTATTCGCTTGGGCTATACCTGAAGATCGGCGCTCTGGTGCTATTGCGAGGGTACCCGCGCGATTATCCCAGATTCCTCAATACCCGGGTGCGCAATGAAGAAGAACTGCTGGCGAATGAACGCGCCTTGTTCGGCTTTCACCATGTCGACGTTAGCAGCCATCTGGTGAGACATTGGGAGTTTCCCGAAGGGTTTCAGGCATTGGTGGAACAACATGTGGAACCGGCGGACGAGAGTTTGCCACTCACGCTCGGGAATGCCGCCCGGCTGGCCGCTCGCATGGCGAGGGCTCTGGGGTACTCGTTCCAGAAAACGCTCACGTTTGAGCCATATGAGAAATTGATTTCATTTCTGCCAGATAGCGGAGGCAGCCATTTCCCGAAGAGTGCCGAGGAAGGCCGGAGGCAAGTCGATCACCATCTGGAGACGCTGTTAATGACTGATTAGGAGAAGCGCTGGACCGTGGCCGGGGTCGGCCGCATCAGCAAGAATCACCGGTACGCACTGTATGCGGAACTGAATTCATGCGCGAACCGGAAGTGTAGTCCCGGACGGAAACGGGTGCCCCCTGATGCTGGAACTCCTTGCAAATCGTTGGTGTCTATCGAGGTTGAGTGGGCTGGCAGGCCAGGGAAGCCATGGCGAATCCACTCGCCACTCCCCAAGGGACTGCCGGTTTACCCGGTTTGCTTTTCCTCGGGGAGGCACGCATGCCAACGCACGGGTTGCCGGGTAGCGCGATCCTTGAAGTACGAAGTCTGTGCAAACATTTTTCGGGGATTCCCGCTGTTGCCGATGTTTCGTTTCGCATCAACGCCGGAGAGATTCTCGGGTATCTCGGCCCGAATGGCTCCGGTAAGTCGACTACCGTCAAGATGGTCACCGGGTTGCTACAGCCCAGTTCCGGTGAAATCCTATATCGCGGAGAGTTGGTTCAGCCGGGCACATCCAGTTTCAAGCATTACCAGAAGTATATTGGCTATGTTCCTGAAGAACCATATCTTTATACTCAACTCTCCGCGGGAGAGTATCTATTTCTCATTGGGCGGCTGCGGAAGATGCGGGAGGTACTCCTAAGAGAGAAAATCGCCGAAGGGCTCCGGCAATTCGGTTTGTGGGAAGATCGGTACTCTCCCATGGCATCCTATTCGAAAGGGATGCGTCAGAAGGTCCTTCTGCTGGCGGCAATCCTCCATGACCCGGACCTCGTGATCCTCGATGAACCCTTTTCCGGGCTCGACATTGCCACTGCGCTCATGATGCGCATCTTCATCCGGAAGCTCGCGGAGACGGGGAAAGCCGTCTTCTTCAGCTCTCACGTAATCGAAGTCGTCGAGAAGGTATGCGCCTCTGTGATCGTCCTACGGTGGGGTAAGGTTGTGGGCGCGGGCACGGTTGACAGCCTGAGGACCCTGCTTCATCGCAGTTCCCTCGAAGAAGTCTTTGCGGATCTGGTCGAACTGAGTGATTCAGAGACGGCCGCATCCAATCTGCTGGCGCTGATGAAAGGGTGAGAGAGCCAATATGCAACGCTCCGCGGACGGTGAATCTCTGCGCGAATTCGTAGTGCTGACGAGGCACTTTAGCACCCGGCTCAGAAGGGATTTCTTCGGCACGGGAGAAGGAGACACTTCGAGCAGCTTGGCAACCGCTCTCTCGCTATTGCTTGCCTATGGAATCTGCGTCGCGGTCTTCCTCATCCTTTCGTTCGGTTTCCAGTTGCTGAGAGCGACGGATAGCGCGCGGGTTGAAGCCGTCCTCTCGGCGCACGACGTCCTGACGGCAAGTACCTTGGCGCTCACAGGTGCGTATTTCGTTTTCCTTTGGGAGCAACTCTTTCCCGACCGCTTCGATTGCCATGTCCTTCTTGTTCAGCCGATATCCTCATTGATGGTGCTTGGCGCCAAGCTTTTCTCCGTCCTGGGCTTCCTGTTGCTGTTTGTCGCGGTGATGCATTCGGCGTGCCTTATTGTCGTTCCCCTGACTGCAATGAGTTCCGGTGGCGGGTTCGTTACTTTGCAGTTACCCGCCTATGTGATTTCCATTGGCATGGCGATGTTGACCGCGTTCTTTGGTCTCGCGGGCCTTGTCGCCCTGTTGGTCCTCCTACTGCCTTACCGTGTGTTCCTATGGGTGAAGCCAGCCATGCAATTTGGGGTGTTCGTGGTATTTCTCGGACAGATGTTCTTTTCTCCTCCGCTTGAACAACTGCGCGTGCCGGCTACCATGGAACTGTCCGTCTTTGCGAGGTATTGGCCTTCATTCTGGTTCACGGGTCTCGCAGATTGGATCGCCGACGGCTTCCTGCCGCATGGCGCAGCTCTTGCTCAATCCGCCTTCTTGGCAACGGGTTCAGCGATCCTGATCGGGGTGATCGGCATTCTACTGGCCTACCCCAAGGTAAATCGAATTGCCGTCGAAGAAACGGACTTCTGCCGACGGGGCATGCCAAAGTTTCCGGTCGCGGACATCTGGCTTCGGCCCTGGCTGAGCGACGATCCCCCCGCCCTGGCTATCGGGTTGTTCACACTCAAGGTGCTGTTGCGAGATGCGCGAAGCAGGGCGATGTTCCTGCTCTATGCCGGACTTGCTTCCGCATACGCACTTCGAGAAGTATCCGGATTCCTGGCATCGAGCGACGGAGCGGAGATGAGCGCGCCGTATGTGTACCTGTTGCCTTTGCCGCTCGTGCTGGTTGTATTCGCGATGATGGCAGTTCGCGCTCTCTGCGCCACCCCGATCTCAATGCAGGCATCGTGGATCTTCCGGCTAGTGGATTGGGGTGACGGCCGCCGTATTCGAAAAGCGCTGCGTGGAGTGATTGGGGCTGTGGTGATCTTTCCGGCAGCCGTTTTCTGTCTGGTATTTCACGCCTGGGTATGGAACTCCTGGCTCTCCTGTACGCACACGGTGTTTCTCGTTCTGACTTCTCTGATTGCGATGGAGTGGATCTTGCGAAACGTGGAGATCGTCCCATTTACCCAGCCTAAGGCGGAGCATCTCGGCCGTCTTCGCGTAATGTTCGGCATCTATGTGCTGGCGTTCGTCGCGCTGACCTTCCTGTCCGCTCACGTAGAGTATTCCTTGCTGGGCAGCCCATTGGCATTTGTTTGCTTTCTGCTTGCAGGAACCGCGGTCTGGCTGATTCTCCATGTGACAAACCAGCGCCGGCAGGCGCCGGGAGGGATTGAGATCGGGCAGTTGGAATCATTCGTTCTGGGACTCAAACTCGACTCGTGAACCGCACGCGCAGCGGAGGTGGATGATCGTCCGTGTTCGGAAGAGAGCAATCGCGCGGGATCATTGCCGGAGCTTTGGTGGCGGCACGAATCCCGAAGGGATTGATTCGATGAAAAGTTGCGATGGAGGGTTGCGACAGAAGACCCGTGCCTTTGCAACGGTCCACAATGCGCGGGGGGATGCGCGACTTGCAGGGTCAGGGCGCCAGCGGAGACTCCGTGGTGAGTTGCGCGGGGACGAACCGGAATCGTGGCGGGACCTAGCTACGGCTATACACGATCCGGTCGTCGGGAAGACGCCCCGGCCCCGGAGTTAAGAAGTTATGGGATGCGGGCTTCCACGTCTGCGTCGTCCGCTTCGTGACCGGCAATCTCGTTGCCATCGAGTCGGTCCAGGTGATCGAGATTTTCCCCTACCGGAGAATCTGTGTCGGGTCCAGCGAGGCGGCGTTCTTCCCGGCGTGCGAGCTTATTGAGCCGCTTTTCCTTGCGTTGTTGTTCCTTTTGTCTTTTCTGAAATGTGGTTGGACCGCGTCCTGCCATGGATACCTCTCTCAGTTAGGGTTCACGAGATCTCCAGACGAGCGGAGGCTCAAGTCGGGAGATCTCAGTTGGGCCAGCGGAAAACGGCGGCACGCGCCGCACGGTTCCCCTCTCTGGCGGGGAAACATGAGAAAAGGGAGCGTTGCCGGAGGTCTGGTAGGCCTCCCTGGCGAACGCTCCCCCTTCTTCGGTTACGAAAAAACTACCAACGGCTATCGCGACGGCCACCGCCGCCACCGCTGCCGCCACGACCACCACGGCCACCGCCGAAGCCGCCGCGGCCACCGCCACCACCCTCTGGGCGGGGACGCGCTTCGTTGACATTGATCGCGCGGCCCATCAGTTCGGTGCCGTTCAGAGCGTTGATCGCCGCTTCGGCTTCCGACGAGTTCGCCATTTCGACGAAGGCGAAACCACGGGGCTGGCCGGTTTCCCGGTCATTGATGATGTTGACGCTTTCAACGGCGCCGTAGGGGGAAAACGTATCGAGCAGGTCATCCTGCGTCGTACGGAAGCTAAGGTTCCCAACAAAAAGCTTTGTCACAGGGATTCGATTCTCCAAAGGATCTAAAAATAAGTCGAGGTGGATTCTGGGAGGTAACCAAAGCGAGGGAAGGATCTATTGTGGGAACTCAACTCAACGACTCGGGACGCTCAAAGGAAACTAACTCGACACGAATAGGATAGCACGGAAAGTGAATTCCGTTAAACGGCAAATTTCCCGTACGGCGACCCAAGCCGTCACGTGGCATTCCCAAATTGGTGTAACAGATGGCGGCAAGATATCTAGTAATGGTTGAAGGAGCCCTTCTAACGCATAGAAAAGATTGGTAGGCCCGGCGTGACTCGAACACGCGACCCTCTGCTTAGAAGGCAGATGCTCTATCCGACTGAGCTACGGGCCCAAGTGATTTCAGCGTAACACGATAGCGATCCGGGGTAGCGCCAGACGAGGGCATGTCGTCTCGGTTCGGCATAGGCCTCCTGCCAGGATCCGCCAGCATGCGAGCGTGTTGAGCGCTGCGGGATTCTGCGACGATCACCGGAATTCTATTGTCGAGAGTCGCGTTGCCCGTGGAAGGCGGCCGATTCGGAAGGCCGTCCAGATGCGCTGAACACTTTCCGTTAAATGAGTGGCCGTTGGGGGGAGTCATGTCCGGATTCCGCAAGAAAACACGGACTGTCGCGAACGACGCGTCTTCTTCCTAACTAATTTGAATGGTGAGAGTTAGGCTCGGAACGGATTCGTCCGGTTTTTCCGGATTTTCCGGATTTTCCGGATATGATCCGGACGAAAGTCGCTCGTGAATGGACGGGGTCTGAGGGGTTGTTGGGGCAGGGAGGAGCCCACGGGCTGGTCTTTTGAACCAGCCCGGAGCGGGTGAGGCTTGGGGACGATTCGGTGGCGATTCGGTTGTCGAAGAGCTTTGCGATGCGCTTGGCAGCTTGGAGCGGGAAGACAGAGATCTCCCCGGCAGAATGAGTATGCCGATTGCGAGTGGGAAACCGAACCGTGGCGCAAGCCGTTCCGCGGTGAAGGCGGCGTAACACATAGAATCCAGGGCGGTTGCGAGAGCGGGAAATCTTTGAGAGATCGGTGACCGCATACGTTTATCGCATGCAGTACGAGCGAATTCTTTCTTGAAATCGAGCGTGCGGGTTAGGCTGGGCGGCGGAAGGGGGGAGCGGAGAGGTCTCCGTGAAGATTCGCGACGGAGAACACCTTGGCTCGACGTTTCGTGGATTGGCGGAATGCGCCATTTTGCGGAACGAAGCCACGGCGTGCGGGCACCGGGTGGCGGATTGGGATGCGGTGGACGTGGCCGCCGGGAGTCGCACCTGCAAACGGGCGGTCGCTCCGTGGACTCGCTGGCGCGAGGCTTTTGTTTGGCATCGCTTTGCGGGCGGGGTGCTGACGCACCCCTGTGGCTCATGCCGCCCTGCGGGCTCTTGGCGGCGATGCGGGCGCGGGGGAGGTGCCGATTGTACGGGCTTAGGGTTTTGGGTTCGGGATGGGCCTACTTGTGCGTCCGTTTGAGGATAGCGGCGGGGTTTGTGGATTCGTTCGCCGTCGGTGGCGTTGGAAGGGTGAGCGCGGGTGTTGGCTGCTTCTAAGCGATTGCTGC
>JADYZL010000618.1 GCA_020853155.1 Bryobacterales bacterium | reverse complement strand
CCCCGTCATCGTGAACGCCACCGCCTCGCGCACAACTACGCCCGCCCCAAGCGAATCCGCATCCGCCCCGCAACCCAATACCATGCCCCAAAGCAAGATCGCCCCGGCCTTGGCCGAGCGTATCCCCATCAATTCCCTGTTTCCGGGGAACGGGTCAAATCCGGAAAATCCAGACAAAACTCTCCACCCCCAATCCACCGCTAACATCATGAAGAATCAGCAAGATCCACCCACACAGCCCGCCCCCAGCCGTACTGTGGAATTTTCGATCAATCCGGAAATACCCCATCCCGTGCCATCTTCCGGCACTGCCCCGGCCGCGACAGCCCCATCGCCCGCATCAACCAAAGCCCCATCCCCCGCCGCCACCCTACGCCAGACCTGGCTCAGCGCCCATTTCCTTCATCAACACGAAAGCCCCAAACGCTTCGAAGCCCTCCTGAACAACCACATCCGCACCTACCAGCCCGCCACCCCTGCCGAAGAACTCCTCGTCTTCCGCATCACCCAGAAATCCTGGCTCCTCCGCCGCATCGAAACCTGGGAGCGCGTCATCGCCGATTCCCAAGTCGCCCGCATCCGCCAGAAACACCCCAACACCGCCGCCCCAGCCTGCCTCGCCCTATCCCTCCTCGAAGCGAAAGAAACCGCCCAAACCCGCTTCCACGAACGCACCTCCAAACTCCGCCACGAACACGAAGACGCCCTCGACCATCTCACCGCCCGGCTCGGCGCCCTCCAACTCCGCCGCGAAACCAACGCACGCCGCGAAGAACGGCGGCCATTCGCCTGCCAGCTACTCGCCGCCTTCGAAACCGCATTCCCTTCGGCCTCGTAACCATGCCTCACCGGTGCCGCCTGAGGTCGAAATCGATTCGCCCGCCCTGCGCTGTGGCGTTGCCCCATGGTTCGCAATCCGGGGATTTGCGCGGCTTTTCCGCAACGCTTCCCGAAGCGGATCCGTCCGACAAATCGAAGCCGCTTCACCCATGCATCGCGTGGCTGGGGTTATCCTGAAAAAGATCGTTTGATCGGTGAGGAGATTCATGAGGGGATTACGCAAGTTGACCGTGATGCTTGGGATGCTGGCGCTGGCCGCCACCTTTGCCGTGGGCGCGGAAGTGCCACGCAAGGCGGGGGAGTTCGTGATTGAATACCCTGGTAGGAAGCAGGAATTGCTTTCGCGGCGATTGAAAGGAAAGAAGGTCACAATGCTGGCGTTCATTTCCACCACCTGCCCGCACTGCCAGACCCTGGCGCAAACGCTTTCCAAGATGGAAAAGGAATATGCCAAGCAGGGCTTCCAGGCCATCCTGGTCGCCTACGATGAAGGCGCCGTGGCGAATTTGCCGCGCTTCAAGGCGTTGTTCGCTGATGGGGTCAGTTTAGGTACGTCCACGAGGGACCCTGTGCATAACTACCTGCAGATCTCAATGATCGGGCCCAGTTATGTTCCCAAACTGCTGGTTATCGATAGCCAGGGAATGATCCGCGAACAGTACAACGGCGGCGATGCCTACTTCGCGGGCGCGCAGGAAGAAGCGAATCTGCGGAAATCGATCACGAAGTATTTGAAGTAGTGCGAGGCCGCACGCCGTCCAGGTTTCAAGAAAGAGGGCGCCTGCCGACGGGCGCCCTCTTTCGATTTTGCGGAGAACTGCGGGCGCTCAATAGGCGCTGGACGCCTGCCGATGCAGGCCGGGAATGGGGACGGTGATCTCGCCCGCGAAAATCTTCGCCACGAAGGCGACGAACTCCTCGTGAAGGCGCCCGTTATCCGCGATCAGGTGCGGGCTATTGAAATCGAACGCTCCGCCGCGCATGTCCGTATAGCCTCCGCCCGCTTCGCTCACCAGCAGCAACCCCGCCGCGACATCCCAGGGGTGAAGCCCGAACTCCCAGAAGCCATCAAGCCGGCCGGAAGCGACGTTCGCCAAATCAATGGCCGCCGAGCCGCTGCGCCGGATTCCATGCGCCTTCACGCCCAATTGATGGAAGAAATAGACGTTCACATCTTCATGCCGCTTGCGGCTGGGGAAGCCGGTCGCAAGCAAGCTGACGTCGAGCGAAGGAACGTTCGAAACACGGATGCGCCGGTGGTTGAGGTAGGCCCCCGCGCCCTTCTCCGCGGAAAACATCTCATTCCGCAGCGGATCGAACACCACACCCGCAATCAACTCTCCCCGGTGCGCAAGGCCAATGGAAACACAAAACGCAGGGTAGCTATGGGCAAAATTCGTGGTGCCGTCGAGCGGATCGACATACCAGCAGTAGTCACTCTGGCGATCATGCGCGCCGCTCTCCTCGGCGATCACCGAATGAGCCGGGAAATGGTTCCGCAACTGCTCCAGGACCAGCGCCTCCGAGGCGCGATCGGCTTCGGTTACCAGGTCCTGTTCGCCTTTCACTTCGAAATCGGGACGCTTCTCCAGATATTGCAATAGGACGCCGCCGGCCTCGCGAGCGATCTCCATGGCGGTTTCAATGTAGGAAGGCATGTCTGCGGTTTGCAATTCTCCAGGGGGCGAATGGATGGGCTTCAGGGCTTATCCGGAAGCGCCTCTCCATAGTAGCCGCTTCGCGTTTGCACCAGCAAACCGGCACGCGTGGTCCGCAGGAGCAACGGATGAAAACCGTCTTTGGTTGGGGGCGCGCCACGCGGGTAAAAACCAATCAAGTACTGGGTGCGAAGGTCGCGCAGAATCTCCGCGAATACCGAATCCAATTCCTTCCCCATCGCCGCCGCATAGACCTTGCCGCCCGTACGCATCGCAATGATGTGGAGCGCGTTCTCCCCGCCGACATTCCGGCCCGCATTCGCTTCGATCGGCACCACGAGAATCGGATACACAACGGCATCGGCCTCTTGCAATCGTCGAATCGCGGTGCCGATGTTGACCCTGCTCGTCGTATCTCCGCCATCCGTCACGGCAATCACCACATGCCGTCCACCCCGGTTGTAGACCGCATCGGCGGCAAGATAGAGCGCATCGTAAAGAGACGTGCCCCCGTCGGCAGCCAGCCCGCTCAGCCCGCGCCGCAGCCGCTTAAGGTCCCGCGTGAACGCCTGCCGCAGAGTGACCTGATCGTTGAACGTATAGAGCGCCGCCGCGTCCTGTTCGTTGCCGCTGCCAATCAGAGTTTCGAGAAAAAACTCCACCGACCTCCGCTCCTCGCGCAACTTGATGCCCGTCGTCAGGCTGGTATCCACCAGGATGCTAACCGAAAGCGGTTGCTCCGTCCGGGTCTCGAACAAAGCCACTTCCTGAGGGACACCGTTGTCGAGAATCTCGAACTCATCCTTCGTGAGGTCTCCGACGAGCGCGCCGTTCGCGTCTTTCACCGTCGCGAGCAGCGGCACCAGGCGCACGTCGGAGCGAAAGGAGGGCACGGTCTCGCCCCGCGCGCCGGGAGCCGGACGGGGGGGATCACCAGCATTGCGGAACTGCGCCGGGAGCCCGTCCACCAGTAAGAAGAACGCCATCGTAGCAAAGCTCAACGAACGCGCAGTGTGACGAAAGGCGCGCATGGCTAATCGAAGATGCCCCCCACCGTATCCACCTCGCCCACCGGATACACCGAGTCGTCCCACGCTCCCTCCACCCACACCTCGCCATCCTCGAAGTATTCCTTCTTCCAGATGGGCACGGAGGTCTTCAGCCGGTTGATGCCTTCGAGCGCGGCGTCAAAAGCCGGCTTGCGATGTGGGGAGGTCACCACCACCGCGACGCTCGTTTCCCCGATCTCCATGCGCCCCACGCGATGGACGATAGCGACGCGGCCCACGGCGTGCTTCGAGGCAAGGTCGATCCCGATGGCCGCCATCGTGCGAATAGCGAGAGGTACATAGCACTCGTAATCGAGATAGCGGGTGCGGCGGCCCCCGGAATGGTTGCGCACCACCCCTTCAAAATTCACGAACGCGCCATCCTCGGCTCGCAGAATCCCGCGCGCGACTGCTCCGCCATCCAGTTCCTGGTGCGTAATCCCAAAGAAGTGGCCCTCGGGCGTGCGGATCGTTTCGATCCATTCCGCATCGTCTTCCGCCTCATCCACGCTCCCCCCGCTTACAGGCGGCAGAAAGGCAATTTCATCGCCATCCGCCAGAACCTCGGGGGCATGCACAAAAGAGGCATTGCGCGCGAGCACGACGCTTCCCCGCAGCGCGGCCAGCCTCGGAAACTCCGCCGCCATCCTCTCGAAGAGATCCTGCGTGCTGCTGCCCACAGGCACTCTCCGCGCCAGTTCCGCCGCCCCCGCGATTTCCTTCAACTGCCCGAAAAACAGCAGCGTTACCGGCACCGTTTCGCTCATCCGCCTACTCCCCTCACGGCCATCGGTCGTCAGACCGGGCGCAACTTTCTATCTTACGGGCCTT
>JADYZL010000617.1 GCA_020853155.1 Bryobacterales bacterium | reverse complement strand
TGTCGGAGACGACAATCCGCTGGCCGTCGGAATGGACGTAGCTCGGCTGGCGCAAGCCGGTCTGGTTCAGGTTCGGGTCCCGCTTGACGAAATCGGGCTGCCCCAGGACGGCGTCGGGTTCTCCGCCGCAGACGCGGCAACGGCGCGGATCGTCCTGCGGAAAGGTGGCGGTTGTCGCGGGAACAATCGCGCCGATCGGGTAGATGCCCACGCGGTTGTTCGGCGGCACGGCGCCCACGCGGTTCCCTTCGGCCACATACAGCTTGCCATTCGCATAGGCGATTCCGCCTGCCGCACCCAGAATCGAACGGCTGGCAGGCCATTCGCCGGTATCCGCGTTCAGCGGAGTGGTGCCCTGCGCGTCAAACCGGTTCTGGCCGAGAACGAATCGCGCGCCCTGCCCGTAGTGAAAAGTCTGCCCGGCGGCCAGCGCCGCCATGAGGATCGAAATAACGCTAACTTGAAGAAACCGCATGAGAAATTTGCCCAATCTTCCATCATAGCAGCACCCGGAGGGCCGCCCGTTCACCGGAGATGCATTCGTTATCATTCCGGAATGCGCGATTACGATTTTTGTGCGAGGATGCCGTAATCCAAAAAGCCGAAGAACTGTTGACGGAAACTTTCCGGCAAGGGTTTCAGTTCCGGGAACTCCTCTTCGGCCGGACGCAATCCCAGTACCTCGATCTTTGTAAAGCCCGCCTCTTCAAGGAGATAGCGCGCAAGCTCCGAGGGGACGGGGCGCACGTGCGTGGGGTCCAGATAAAAATAGGTTGCGAAGATCGCGAGACAGGCGGGGTTGGGAGTTTCGAAAATCACCATTCCGCCGGGCCGAAGGACACGGTACGCTTCCCGGACCAGGCGGACCAGCGCCTCCACCGGCATGTGTTCGATCACGTGCGCGCAAACGATGCCGCCCAGGCTCTCCGGGGCTTGTTCGGCCAGAAAAGCAAATAGATCTCCGGAATAGCTCCGATGGCCCTTTCGCGCGACGATCGCGGCGAGTTCCGGGTCTGCTTCCACGCCGATCCCCTCGCCGCCCGCTTCCCGGAACAAATCCAGGAATTCGCCGCGGCCGCAGCCCAAATCCGCGATGGGCGAACAGCCATCCAACCGGGGCAGATAGATGCGCAGCTTCCGTTTCACATCGTCTTCCGTGCCGCGGAAGCGGTCAGAAAACGCCAGCGAATCCGCCCCGCGTGTTTCGCCTGCGATGGCGAGAGCCGCCGTGGTTGCCGCCAACTCCGGTTGCGCGATTGCGCCGCCGCTTTCCAGGATGCCGCCCACACGCTGCCGCAAAAGGCGCAGTTCCCGATGAACAAGTGCTTCCATGCGACCGATGGCGCTGTCCGCCGCCTCGGCTGCCTTCACCGACGACCGTTCTTCCGCCAGAGCCCCGCGCTGTTCCACGGCCTGCCGGAGTTCCCGTTCAAGCAGACCCCATTGCTGCTGCGCCGCGTTCTGGATATCGGCCAGCGTCCGGAGCAGTCGGATGTCTTCTTTCTCCCGCTCATGGGCGCGCCGGTGAGCCTCTTCGCGCAGCCGCTGAAGGTCCGCATCCAGGGCTCCGGAGCGCTCTTCCAGATTCGACTGCATCCGTTCGAGATCCGCGCGCAAAGACCGTTCCATCTCCCCGGCGGTCTCGTCAAAGCGGCTGGAGACGGCGCGGATCTGGCCGCTCAGCGCATCGGTGGCCTGCCGAAGGTGGGCGTCGGTCTCTGTTCGCAGGGCTTCCGTTCCCAGCATCGCGCGCTGCAGCTTGGTTTGCCGGGCCGATATCACGGCCAGACCGCGATTGATCTCGTTCAAGGCTTCGAGCGTCTCCGTCATCGCGCGGACCGCGGCGGCGTTAAAATCAACCTGCTCCCGGATGAACCAGCCCAAGCCGCGCGCAATGCTCCGCTTCCCAAGCTGGATGACGGCGTTGAGCGCTCCACCCGCGCGGGGATTCACCTTGCCCACGGAAGCAATCTTGCCCTCCGCGGCGTCGCGCGCCTCAAACAGAGGCATCAAGTCGGCGAGCGGCGTGGATTCGTTCGCGGGGGCATCGCCGTCAGGGGCGGCCGAAGCCGTGGGGTAACGCTCCGCCACCCGTTCCCGGATGGCCGCGAGATCCGCCAATACGTCTTGAGTGGATTTGGCCACGTTGTGAATTGCCGTCTAAGCGGCGTTGCCGGAATCTTGTTTCCAGGATGCGGTCACTTTCGTCGAGATCCCACCCCTTGGGGTGAACTCGCCGATCACGCAGACTTCGAGCGGGTCGAGCGCCTCCACAAGGTCGCGGAGCATGCGGTTAATGGCGTTTTCGTAAAAAATACCCAGGTTCCGGTAAGCCAGAATGTATAGCTTGAACGATTTCAGTTCGAAGCACTTCTTCGCCGGGGTGTAGCGGATGGTAAGCCTGCCGAAATCCGGCAGCCCCGTTTTGGGGCAGATCGAGGTGAACTCCGGCACCACGGTTTCGATCTCGTACCCTTCGAACTGGCTGGGCCAAGTCTCGATTTCGGGGAGCGGCGCGTCAATGCCGCTGCGTGCATGGTCGTCCGTATAGCCTGTCGTACTCATTCCGCATTCTCCGTGAGGGCCGCTTCGTTGTGCTCATCGGGGTGGAGCGTCCGGGCCATCAATTCGAGGAACAGACCGACGTCGGTCACCACCGGCAGCAACTGGCCCGTTCCCCGGTCTGAAACCTTGGTGGCCACCGCCGGGTTAATATCCACACAAATGATTTTCACCCAACTGGGCAGCATGTTGCCGACGGCGATGGAGTGCAGCATGGAGCCCAGGCATAGCACCAGGCCCGCGTCCCGCAATTGTTCCGCGTAAAGATCCTGCGCGCGGTTCATATCGGTGACGGTCTCGGGCAGCGGCCCATCGTCGCGCAGGCTGCCCGCCAGCACGAAGGGCACACCGGCGCGGACGCATTCGTAGAGCACGCCCTTGGTGAGCGCGCCCTGCTCCAC
>JADYZL010000616.1 GCA_020853155.1 Bryobacterales bacterium | reverse complement strand
GCGTGCCCTTGGTGATCGCCAGCGGTTCGGGCGCAGTATCGCGGCGCGTTCTGGGTTCCGTTGTGATCGGCGGCATGCTTGCGGCCACCATGATCGCGGTGTTCCTGATCCCGGTATCGTTCGTCTTCGTAGAGTGGCTGATGGCGCGATTCTCGAGAAAGAAGAAGGCGGGCGGATTGATTGAAGAAGGAGATCCGGCATGAGCGCCGTGTTTACCCGCCGGATGAGCGTGCTTCTCATCGCGTCCTCCGCCGCTCTGAGCGTGGGCTGTGCCTTGGGGCCAAAATACCAGCGGCCCGACGTCAACGCCCCCGGCCAATTCCGCGGTCCCGCGGCGGCGGGAGCGTCGAAGGAATCCCTCGGGGATGAGCAGTGGTGGCGGGTATTCAAAGACGAGACGCTGCAAGAACTCATCCGCGCCGCTCTGGACGAAAGCCCGGCGGTAGAGATCGCGGCCGCGCGCGTTGCGCAAGCTCAGGCTCAAGCAGGGATCACGCGGGCGGATCAATTTCCCTCGATCGGCGCGAGCGGGTCCGTGGGGCGGCTGAAAAGCGCGGGGACGAGCGTCTTTCCGGGCTATGAAGCAAACAGCGCCCAACTGGGGCTTTCCGCCATCTGGCAGCTCGACTTCTGGGGCCGCTACCGGAAGGCGACGGAAGCCGCCCGGGCGCAGATGACGGCCACGGAGTGGGGGCGGAGGGCCGTCGTCGCGACACTCGTGGCAAGCGTTGCATCCGCATACTTCCAACTGCGGGAGCTTGACCTGGAACTCGAGGTCTCCCGCCGGACCCTCGAGGCGCGGCGGGAATCCCTCGAATTGAACCGCACTCTCGAAAAGGGCGGCGCCATCTCCCTGATGGACGTGCATCAGGCCGAAATCCTGGTGGAGCAAGCCGCTACCCGCATTCCGGATCTTGAAACACGCATCGCGCAACAGGAGAACCTGCTCAGCACGTTGCTTGGGCGCAACCCGGAAGAAATCGAACGAGGTCAACGGATCACGGAGCAGGCTCTGCCGCCGGAGATCCCCGCAGGATTACCGTCCGGGCTCCTCGAGCGCCGCCCCGATCTTCAACAGGCCGAATGGCAACTCGTGGCGGCGAACGCGCGCATCGGAGTGGCGAAAGCCGCGTGGTTCCCTCAGGTTTCCCTGACGGGAAGCGGCGGATATCAGGCGTTCGGAATCGAGAGCCTTTTCGATTCGAAGGTGTACAACACCGGGCTGAACCTTACGCAATCGATCTTCGAGTTCGGGAAGATCCGCTCCGGGGTGCGGTTGAGCGAGGCCCAGATGGTAGAACTCGCGGCGTCGTATCGCCAGGCGGTGCAACAGGCATTCCGCGAGGTATCGGACGCGCTGATTGCATCGAGTAAGAGCCGCGAATACCGCGAACGGCAACTTGCACTTCAGCAAGCGGCTTCACGGGCGGCGGATCTCTCGAATGTTCGCTATCGTGGCGGCGTCACCACGTATCTCGAAGTGCTGCAGAGCCAAACGAATCTCTTCGACGCGGAGATCGGGCTCGCGCAATCGGAACTGAATGAGCGGCTTGCTCTTGTGCAGCTCTATGCGGCGCTGGGCGGCGGCTGGCAGCAATAAACCGGCTGGTAGCGAAGGCCGCGGAACCTTCGCGGGCAATCGCCGGCAAGAAAGGAACGGGCGGCACGCTCATCTACTGAGCTGCCGCCCGTTTTGACTTGTTGCGCTCCGCTAAAACTGGGGTGGTTACCCGTTCATCGCATTAAGGAATTCCGCATTGCTCTTGGTCTTGGCGAGCTTGTCGAGCAGCAGCTCCATGCTTTCGACGGCGGAGAGCGGATTCAATACCTTGCGGAGAATCCAGACGCGATTGAGTTCTTCCTTCGGCATCAGGAGTTCTTCCTTGCGGGTGCCGCTCTTGTTGATGTCGATGGCGGGGAACACGCGCTTATCGACGAGTTTGCGGTCCAGATGGATTTCCATGTTGCCCGTGCCCTTGAACTCCTCGAAAATCACGTCGTCCATGCGGCTGCCGGTATCGATGAGCGCGGTGGCAATGATGGTGAGCGAACCGCCTTCCTCGATGTTGCGCGCCGCGCCGAAGAATCGCTTCGGCCGCTGAAGCGCGTTCGAATCCACGCCGCCCGAGAGAACTTTGCCCGACGGGGGAACAATCGTGTTGTAGGCGCGCGCCAACCGGGTGACCGAATCAAGCACAATCACCACGTCGCGCTTGTGCTCGACGAGGCGCTTTGCCTTCTCGATCACCATCTCGGCAACCTGCACGTGCCGCGTGGCGGGTTCGTCGAACGTGGAACTGATCACCTCGCCGCGCACGGAGCGTTGCATGTCGGTGACTTCTTCCGGCCGTTCGTCGATGAGCAGCACGATGAGCGCCACTTCCGGATGATTGGTCGTAATCGAATTGGCGATGCTTTGCAACAACATCGTCTTGCCGGTTCGCGGAGGGGCGACAATCAGGCCGCGCTGCCCCTTGCCGATGGGCGTGAGCAGGTCCATGATGCGGCCGGAGTAGTTTTCCTTCCCGGTTTCGAGGCGCAGGCGCTCTTCCGGGTAGAGCGGCGTCAGATTGTCGAAGAAGATCTTGTTGCGCGCTTCCTCGGGCGGCTCAAAGTTGATGGCATCCACCTTGATGAGGGCGAAGTAGCGCTCCCCTTCCTTCGGCGGACGAATCTGGCCGGAGATCGTATCGCCCGTGCGCAGATCGAAACGCCGGATCTGCGAAGGCGAGACGTAGACATCGTCCGGCCCTGGCAGATAGTTGTACTCTGGCGCCCGCAGGAAACCGAAGCCGTCCGGGAGACACTCGAGTACGCCTTCCGAGAAAATCAGACCGCTCTTTTCCGCTTGCGTTTGCAGGATCTTGAAAATAAGTTCCTGCTTACGCATCCCGGCGGCGCCAGCAACGCCCAGATCCTTTGCGATCTGGTTGAGGTTCTGGATACTCATGTCCTTGAGTTCCACGAGGTCCAGGGTGGGTGGGCCGCTCTGGTCCTTCGCGGCCTGT
>JADYZL010000615.1 GCA_020853155.1 Bryobacterales bacterium | reverse complement strand
ACGTCGCGCCCTCATCGTCGCTCCAGCGCGCCTGGTTGCCGAACGGCTCCCGCCTGTATCCATAGGACATCAGCAGTCGGCCGCTGCGAAGCCGCAGCAAATGCGACGGAAGGCCCCAAACCCCAATTGAGTGCGGCGTGGTCCAGGTCTTCCCGCCATCAGTCGATTCCGTTTGCAGCGTCTCCCGCCGGTTGTTTTCGTTGTCGTTGCGGATCTGGACGATCAACTTCCCAGAGGGGGCTTCCACCACGTGCAACTCATGATATTTCGTGACGGTATCTCCGTCGCGAACCGGCAGCTTCCGCATGGGGGACCAACTAACCCCGTCGTCAGACGAAAAGCTAACGCCGGCATGCTGCCCTTCCTGCCAGAGTTGCTTTCCCGCGTAAATGAGCCGTCCGTCCCGCAGCGCAACCGGCCCATGGGGACTATTCACGGGGACGCGAAAGGGGGCAGACCACGTGACGCCCCCATCCGCGGAGCGCAGCATCCACGTATCGAGCAGCTTCGCGCGCCCGGCCGCGTTGACGCGATTGTGCGCAGCCAGCCAGCGGCGGCGGCGCTCCTCCGGCCACTCCGCGCTCTTCGCTTCCAGGGTGCGCGCATAGCCGAGCGAGGTGAAGGTCGTCGCCAGTAAGCTCCCTGCCGGCGTTACACAGATGCCCGCGTCGCGGTCGTCAATCGCGGAATCCATCAATACTTCGGGCCAGGTCCACGTGCGCCCTTCGTCGTGGGACCGCATCAATTCCACGCGCCCGAACGGGCACACATGCCCCTCACGACCGCCGGACGCCACGACGAACAACGTGCCGTTGGCGTCACGCGCGATGGTGCCCCATCCGTTGTAATATTCCGGTTCCTGGCTGATCACGTGTGCCGCGTCCACTTTGGCGGCCGCGCGCCCCTGCGCGAATGCGTACGGGGCTGTGGCAATCCCAACGGCGCCGGCCGCTCCCCAGGAGGCTTGTGAAAGAAGAAGTCTGCGAGAAATCATAGCCTTTCCACCTTATCGAATGGCCGCGTGATCTTGCAGGGAATCATGTCGCCGCTACATGGCGTTGGAAGCCGGCGGGCAGATTCTACACACCCGCTCCCTACGGGGGCGTGCGACTCCAAAGCACGGGAGGCTCCGGATTGCTTACAATCCCGATCGAAAATGGCGATACGTGCAAAATGCCGGAAACGCTGGCCAAATGGCCGCCGGATTGCTTATAGTACGTTGAGATCCGGCTGCGACGCCGGGAATTTGGCCCGGCTCGTGAGAGAAGGCATTCCGGGGAAGAAGAAAGAAGTTCGAAATGATGATTGTTTCCATTGTGGTTGTGCTGACGGCCTCGCTGGCGCTTGCCAGTCTTTGTGCGTTCCTCCTGCTGAAAGCGCTATTCCACGCGATACGGCCCGGCAACCCTTCCTCGTCGCGTACACAGATCCAGTAGACGCCTCCTTCGTTCAGATCCGCTTTCCCACGCCCGGTGCATCGCCCGCTCCCCGTCTCTTCGATTCCGGTATGAGTGCCGCCCGCGAGGTCATACCTTGCATATTCTCAAATAGGCCGCGCCCGCATGCGATCGCCGGCCGCGATACGCTCATACTGGAGATAGGCAATGAAACCGACACGACTTGATTTTCTGCGCGCCGCCGGAGCTACCGCCGGGCTTCCCGCGCTTACGGCCCAGGCTTTTCCTCAAGAGACTACTTCCGCCGCCCCCTCCTCTCGCCCCGCCGACCTCGGCAGCCGCTTCGCCGATGTGGAAGCGCTCATTCGCGAGAACCACTACCGGCTCTCGTTCCTCGGCGAGCGATTCCGTTCGCATGCAGCGTTTGAAGCCGAGGCCCGCAAGGCTGTTTTTGATGCCCTGCTCTATCATCCCGAGCCGGTCGACCCGGATCCGCGGGTGCTCGAGACGGCCGATTGCGGCAGCTACATCCGCCGCCGGATCACGTTTCGCACTACCCCTCTGTTTCGAGTGCCCGCCTATGTGCTCGTGCCGAAGAATTTGAAGGGGCCCGCGCCCGGCATCGTGGACCTGCACTCGCATGGCGGCATGTTCCTCTTCGGCAAGGAGAAGGTGGTGGATCTCAACGCGGGCGGCACGCGGAACCACGTGGCCATGGGTCCCTATCATCGCGAGAACTACGAATCCCGCCCTACTGCCACCGCGCTCGTCGAACGGGGCTACGTCGTGATCTCCATTGACGCTTTCGGCTTTGGAGAGCGCCGCATCGTGATGGACCAGGACCTTCCGAAAGCCGCCGATCGGGATTCGATGAGTGTGGAAGAGGTGCGCCGCTACAGCCGGATCTGCGCCGCGAAGGAATCGACGATCGTGAAGTCGCTCACTCTGGCCGGGGCGACATGGCCCGGCGTGGTCTTCTGGGACGACATCCGCACCGTGGACTATCTGAGCAGCCTGCCGGAAGTGGACCCCAAGCGCATCGGCTGCCTGGGTGTTTCCATGGGCGGGTACCGTTCGCTGTATCTGGCCGCGCTCGACCCGCGCATCCGCGCCAGTTGTATCGCGGGCTTCATGTCGACGGCGAAGCCGATGCTGCGGGCGCATGTGGATACGCACTCGTTCATCCACTTCCTCCCGGCATTGCATCGCGATCTCGACTTTCCCGACGTTGCGACGCTCACCGCGCCCCGCGCGCTGATGGTATTGCAGTGCTCCCGGGACGGATTATTTCCGATCGAGGGCATGCGGGAATCCATAACTCAGATCGCCGGTGGATTCCGCAAGGCCGGTGTGGCCGATCGATTTCGGGGCGAGTTCTACGATCACCCGCACATTTTCAGCCTCAACATGCAGAAGGATGCGTTTGCCTGGCTGGATCGCCATCTGCGCGAAGGCTAGCCGCGTGCCGCTCTACCGCATGACACGGCTGTACCGCACGAAACGGGGGATACGTCCATGGGCATGAGAGAGGAAATCGGCCGCGCGCTCATCGTGTTAGGTCTCGTGCTCGGCGCCGCCGGGTTCCTCTTTCTCTTTGCGGACCGGCTGCCGCTGGGGCTCGGGGGTCTGCTCGGAAAACTCGGGCGGCTGCCGGGGGACATCGTCTGGAAAGGGGAATCTTCCACCTTCTATTTCCCGATCGTCACCTGCCTCATGTTGAGCGCCGTGCTGAGCTTGCTCTTCTGGTGGGTGAGCCGCCGCTAGATCCGCAAGCCCTCCCGCGAGGATGGCCTAGAACGGGATGTCGTCGTCGGAGGCCGAGAAGTTCGACGGCTGGCTCTGCGGCCCGTCCATGTCGTCGCCGCGGCTCTGGCGGCCTTGGCCCCCGGAGTAGCTCCCGCCGTCTTCGCCCCCACCGCCGAGCAGCATGATGTCGT
>JADYZL010000614.1 GCA_020853155.1 Bryobacterales bacterium | reverse complement strand
TGGCATATAGCGGCGGTAAATTTTTGCGCGGGCCGCAATGCGCCGGTATTCTGCTCGGGCGCAAAGACCTGGTGCAGGCGGCCTGGCTGAACAGCTCTCCCCATCACGCTTTCGGGCGGTCCATGAAAGTGGGCAAGGAAGAGATCATGGGCATGCTCGCCGCCATTGAGGTCTGGAAGAACAGCTACGATCTCAAGGCCGAATACCGGGAGTGGGAAAGCTGGTTCCAGGACATCGCCGCAGCGGTCACGAAAGTGGCAGGAGTCAGCACGCGCGTTATGCCTCCCGCCGGCGCAAGCCCGTTTCCAGTGATGGAAGTTTCGTGGGATCCCGCGCGTGTCGGGCTTACCGCGGGAGAAGTCGGGCAGCAGTTGCTCGACGGCGAGCCCCGGATTATGTCGCACGCAGAAGGCGAAGGGCACTCGTTTATCATCCGGCCTGTAGCAATCCAGCGGGGCGATCACAAGGCCGTTGCGGCGCGGCTCGCGGAGATCCTGCGGCAGGCTCCGCCGGTGCGCACCGCGGGCACCGTTGCGCCCGCAAGAGATATTTCCGGGAACTGGCGCGTGACGGTTGAATTCATCCGGGGCTCGGCGGAACACCACCTGGAGCTTTCCGCGGATGGCGCCTCGGTCGCGGGTACGCATCGCGCAACGTCTCTCACGGGACGCGTACAAGGGACGGTGCGTGGCTCCGAAATACGGCTTCGCAGCGCACTGCCCTGTGAAGGCACACGGCTGACCTACGAGTTCACCGGCAAGGTGGAAGGCGAGCACATGTCGGGTGAGGTCGGCCTCGGCGAGTATGGCCGCGCCCGGTGGTCCGCTGTCAGGGTGTGAAACGGCCTTTCACGCGACGCGGCGCAGCTTAGTGACGCGTCCCACTTCCACCCATTCCACGACAAAGATGTTGCCGTCGCGGTCGAAGCAGGCACCGTGCGGGCAGATGAATTTTCCGGGAATGAATTGATCGCGGGACTGTTTTCGCAACTCACTCCAGTTGCTTGACGAATCGTCGCCCAGGTGCGTGAGCACGCGATTGTTGCGGTCCATCAGCGTGACGCGCGCACCAAGGTCGGGAATGACCAGCATGCCTTGGCGTTCATCGAAATGGCAGGGCAGGTTCACACCGGTCTCGAACCGCATATGCTGGCCGGTGAGCGTGAGATATTGCAGCCGCTTGTTGGTGCGGTCGGCGACGAGCAGTAGCGGTTCCGGCCCGCGCGTATCCACCATCAGTCCGTGCGGGCAGTTCAGCTTGCCGGGCTCGGAGCCTTTGCCTCCGAACGTGCGGATGAACTCGCCTTTGCTGTTGTACTGGTTAATGTAGCTGGAACCGTAGCCGTCGCCGACGTAGATATCGCCATTCGGAGCGATGGCCAGGTTTGTGGGACTGTACTTGACCGGCTTTCCATCGGCATCCGGCTTGTAGGCGTCCGATTCCTTCGGATAGCCGAGAGCGAATACCTCTTCGCCATCGAGCGTCGTCTTCACTACAATGCCGCGGCGAGTGTCGCACAGGTAGAGGAATTCCGTGCCGCCTTCCTTGCGAATATGGAGCCCGTGCGCGCCGCCTTTGAACTCTTTCCCCCAGGACTTGACGAATTTCCCTTTGTCGTCGAAAACCACCATCGTGTCGTGGCTTTCGCTCGCATCGTTCACCGTGTGATGGACGTAGATGTGGCCCTGGGAGTCCTGGCAGACTCCATGTGTGTTCCCGTAGCGTATGTTGGCTGGCAACTCGCCCCAGTCATGGATAACTTCATAACGATATTCCCCCGATCCCGTAATCGGCCGTTTCCCACCAGAGTTTTTTTGAGCCATAATTGCAGGCGTCGAACCCAGAACGGCGGCGCTGCCGCACAGAAATCCTCTCCGACTGTAACGCATGAACCAGCCCTCCAGCTTTCTTCAGAGTGTCTCCCACCCTGCGCCGCGCGTCAAGGAAGGCGGCCGCCGATCGCGGCGCCGGAGATCTCGATGTCGGAGGTGTCGTCCAACAGGAGCCCGCGGTTGCCGGCATCGAGAATAAAAATATTCGATAACCGGAAACGGCGGCAGCGCCGAAGCACGAGGGCAGCTTCGGAGTTTCGCGGAGCAGTGATGTGAAGACCGTCGATACTGGAGTCCGTCGAATCCGTGAATACGATATTGTCGGGGCTGTCGGGGGTGCGATAAATCGGATTCCGGTCCAGAAGGTTGGGGCCGAGCACGATATTCGAGCTGCCTTCCACCAGCATATGATGCTCGTAACCCTTCCAGAAGGTATTGGCAGTAACGACCACGCCGCGCGAATGCCGGAGATGAATGTTCACACCGACATCGCTGAACACATTGTTAGCGATGATCAGATTCCCAACCTGGTTGGGATCGTCCGCGCTGCGTCCCAGCAGGCGGACGTTGGCCGAACCGGGCGCATCGCGCGTGTGCTGAATCGTGCAGCCGGTGATGGCGCCTTCCAGAATCGAGCCCTCCCGGGCGTCGAACAGCACGTTCGCCGTAGCAGGGCCTTTCACATCCATGTTCGCTTCGATATCGCTGGTTCCAATCTGGATGTTGCGGATCTCCGAGCGCCGGATGACGATGCCGCCGCCCCCGTTGTAGCTGACGTGTGACCCCGTGATGTTGATCTGGTGTAGATTCAGGTCTTCCAGAAGAATTCCCACACCGCGGTTGTTATAGACATGGCATTCCGAAAGAATGATGTTCCGGTTTGTGCCGGTAATGCGGATTCCATGCAGCGCATTTCGAATCACAAGGCGCGTCAGTGTGGGTTGCATCAATCCTTCGAGCTGTATCCCGATCGCCCCGGCGTGCTCTCCAACAATCTCGATTCCATCGATCATGGGCGCCCGCTGCCGGCTCCAGACGTTTGGCTTGATCGAGCTCGGCGCGGCGTTGCCCGCGTGTGTGCCGGTGATGCGAAACGCGGGGCCCGCGCCTGTCATAACGATGGTCGCGACGCCCGCGCCGCTGATGGATACAGGTCCCACGCGATCGAGATCAATCAGGACCGGCTTGCTGATCCGGAACGTGCCCCGCCAAAAACGCAGCTCGCCTATCCCAGCGTCCACCGCTTTCTGAATCGCCGCCGTGTCATCGGTCTTTCCATCGCCGGCAATGCCGAAGTCCGCCAACTGCCGCGGCCCCTGGTTTTCCGCGCCGTGTACGATGAGCGCACTCAGGAGAAGAAGCGCGTAAGACTTCATGCCCTTACTCCGGAGCGTGCGGAATCGAATCCGGCGAACCAATCTTCTATGCGTTTTTGCAGGCGGGCCGTTCTCTCGGGTTCGCGCTTCGCAAGGTTTACCTGTTCCCCCGGATCTTCCGCCAGGTTCGACAACCACACATCGCTCTCCACCGGATCTCCCGGCACACTCGGCGGATTCAGGATCAGCTTCCACGGTCCCTCCCGCACGGCACGCTGCTTCAGATACCCCCAGAAGAACGCGTCATGCGGCGAAGGCGCGCCCTGCTGCGCCAT
>JADYZL010000613.1 GCA_020853155.1 Bryobacterales bacterium | reverse complement strand
TATTGAACGTTCCGGTTCCCTCCGTGTACGGCCCGACGGCGGACGAAGCTTCCTAGAAGCCGCAGTTCTGCGAAAAGAGGGTGGCGGGACTTTCCCGCCGCCCCTGGCCTCGACTAAGATCGAAAGACCTGGGCCAATTCATGAAAGAACTCGCGCGCGTGGTGCTGTTGCTGGCGGCTGCTTTGTCTGCCGCCGAGGGACAATTGCCGGAGAGTCATTGCACCCCGCCACCGCGCGATGACGGCCCGGCGCTGCCGGCGAAGATCCTGCCGGGGGTTGTTCTTTGAGAACTTTGTTGGTGCAAAATCCTCACTCAGACCTTAATCTTCGGTGATCAAGCTCGTTGCTCAACTGTCTTGGCATCACGAACACCCTCCGCCACGTATGCGTCCGCCGTCCTATGCACTTTACTCTGAAATGATCAAAGAGATGGTCTGTACAGGATTGTCAAAGTGCTCTGTGGTCAAGTCAGGCAACCCGGCATCATCAGAGCATCTGTGTGCCGGCTCGACGCGACGTAGGGACACTCTGGAACGCCGACTCTTCTACCTGAGCGGAACGCCGCGCGAAGCCACAGCAGTCCGGAGCGGGAGGCACCAGAGCGGGAGGCGATTGCTTTCCTCCGAATATGGGCATATTATCGTGGTATGCCTACCGGTATTAAACGGTCTTTTCCTCTCTTTTTGTGGTTGATGGCGATGTGTTCATTCGCGCAACCCCCCGCTCCCGGTGCTCTAACGAGACTACAACGATCAGTCCGCTTACTGCCGCCCGGCAGTATCGAGGCGGAAGCAGCGATCCGCAACATGACTCAAGGGCACCTGCGCCGCTCGTTGTCGCTCCTGGTCCCCATCACTGCCGTGATCGAGAACAAATCGGACAAAACGATCATTGGCTTTTCCCTTACCTGGTCGTTCGGCAGCGGCAACGTACGAAAAAGTCGCGGTCAGAACGTCATTCAGCCAGACCGAGCCCGTGACGGCGACTCCCGATCCGCGTTCGAAGCAACAGGTGCCGAGATTCCCCCTCGCGTATCCAAAGCCGTTTCTTTGGTCGCCAACTTCGATAAGACGTCAGTCGCCTACTGGAACGATGAAACGCTGTCGCAGAATACTCTAGACTACCTAGCTGAACTCGGTGACATTCGCGCTGAAGTTCAACTGCACGCGGTTGTGCTTGACGATGGTGAACTTATCGGTCAAGACACGTTGGGACTTGGAGATGAGATTAGCAGCTGGATCAAGGCTCGGCACGACCTCGCGCAAGAGCTTATAGAGGAAGGCATCAGTTTTCGGGCCCGGCTGTTCGATGCGTCAGCGCCTGCCGCAATCAGCGCATCAGATGCTTACAGGCGATATAAGGATTCATTCCGGCAGGAGCTAAGGAGGGTGTTTGCGAATTCAGGCGAAGATGCAAGCCGGCGCGTATGTCAGAAGGCTAGACGCAAAACGGATTTTGCGTTGAGCAGGGAGTCGGGGCGTTGAAGCGATTGGCCAGAGAAAGGCAGATCATAATGTTACGGTACTTTTGTCTATTGAGCGCTATACCGGCGATACTCATCGCACAATCGAAGATTATCCTGACGTCCGGGGCTTGCCTGAATACGACCACATCCTCATCAGGATTCACTGCCAATCAAACGGCGAGCTGCAGCACAAATGTGACGTGTAGTGACGGCTCGGCTGTGAGTATTCGTGGTATCACGAAAAGAACTCCAGCGTTCACGTGTCCGAATCAGGTTGTAAATCACTTAGCGGCGACAAACGGCCAGATGGGCGACTCAGGCGTTAGCGGCCACGCTGATTTGACGGCCTCGGTTACGGGAGCCACAATTGGCACGTCGTCAGGTTCGTACAGTTGTGCCGGTGGCGCAACACCCGTCGACAGCACATCAGGCCCCGATGCATCCAAATGTGCGATTCCCGTTGCGGGTGGAGGGGGCGGCACGCAGAGCTGCCCACTGAATAGTTCCTGCAGTGCCCAGAATTTCGGAATCACATGGACCCCCGGAGCAGACCCTGACCCATGTCAGAATACGAGCAACCAGGGGTGTCCTTCGTACATGTACCCCGTATCCGGCCAATATGGCATCTGTTGCGCGGACACGCCATCTCCTATCCTGATTGACATTTCAGGCAAGGGGTTCGAACTGACAGACGTCAACGGTGGAGTGGATTTTGATTTCTGGGGTAACGGACGTAAGATTCGTGTATCCTGGACTGCTTCTCGTGCACCCAATGGTTGGCTCGTACTCGATCGGAACAACAACGGTGTAGTTGACTCAGCCAGGGAGATGTTCGGTACAGCAACAGCACAGGCGTTGAGCAGAGATCCGAACGGTTTTGCCGCACTTGCGGAGTTCGACGTCAACCGTGACACAAAGATTGACGCCGGTGATCCCGTGTTCGCCAGCTTGCGGCTCTGGATCGACACCAATCACAACGGCATCTCTGAGGCGTTAGAGTTGTTTACACTCCCTTCAATGGGCATCGAATCAATCTCCCTCGACTATCGACTGACGCCATTCATAGATCGGTTTGGAAACCGATTTGCTTATCGTGCCGTCGTGGACGATTCCAAGCACCGCCATGTAGGCCGATTCGCCTTTGACGTGGTGCTCCTTACGCGGTAGCCGGCCGTGGGTGGCAGCGGGCGATTTCCGGCCGCGATTCCAGTTGGAGACTTTACCAACCGGCGCCGGCAACCAGCCTGGCGCCATTGGGCGCAAGGCGTCGCCGCCGCCATGCACGGGGATGCGGCGGGTGCCCGCGCGGAGATGCGCGGCTTTGAGGCGTCTGTCGCCGTTCTGGAATGCGAAAAGCGGGCGGTGGGGACTGGGACTTTCCCGCCGCCCCTGGCCTCGACTAAGATCGAAAGAACTGGGCCAATTCATGAAAGAACTCGCGCGCGTCGTGCTGTTGCTGGCGGCTGCTTTGTCTGCCGCCGAGGGACAATTGCCGGAG
>JADYZL010000612.1 GCA_020853155.1 Bryobacterales bacterium | reverse complement strand
TCGGTGTTGCTGATGGTCTTGAACTCTTTCCCTCGTTCGAGGCTTACACAGGCCTCCAGGGAATATCCGGGAAAGGAACTTCCTACTCCAATCATGTATTCAGATCTCCTTAAGAATGGTCAGAGCGCAGCGGGGTTGCTTGCTTGGCGGAACGCCAGTCGCGCGGCTAATGAGCCGAATGAGTCGAACGCGCCCCGCCAATTGGCGCGTACAAGGATACAGATGCCGACCGGCGCGGATAAGTGGCACAAATAATAGAGAGTTGCGGGTTCCCCTGCGCTCGAACCCCGCGCTCGAACCCCGCGCTCGAACCCCGGGGTTCGCAGGAGGCGCGGCGCGGTGGGCCGCTGCCTCTCTTTGCCGGAACCGACCGGTTTGTTACCGGAACCAGCCGTCTGGGCCCGCCTATGCGTATTGAGGATCCTGCTTCTCGGGATCGATACCCAGATCGTCGAGCGCCTTCGCGGGAATCGACTTGTCTATCTTGCCGTCCCGCGCCAAACGCGAGAGCGCCGCGTAGGCAATGTGCTCCGCGTTGTTCTCGAAGTGGCGACGCAGATACTGGCGGTTCTCGCTTCTGCCGAACCCGTCGGTTCCCAGGGTTTCGAGCCGCCCCGGTAGCCACGGAGCCAGTTGGTCCACCGTCACTTTCATATAGTCGGTCGCCGCCACGATCGGCGTCTTCACGCCCTCCAGTGCCTGCAGCAGGTACGGGGTCCGCGCCTCCGCCTCCGGATGCAGCCGGTTCCAGCGCTCCACCGCCAGGCAATCCCGGCGCAACTCGTTGTAGCTCGTCACGCTCCACACGTCGGCTTCCACCTTGTAGCGCTCGGCCAGCAGTTCCTGCGCGCGCAGCGCTTCGTTCAGGATAGGGCCGCTTCCGAACAGATTGATCTTGGCCTTCCCCTTCGCCGCGGAGCGGAACTTGTAGATACCCCGCAGAACTCCCTCGACAATGCCATCGCCCTCCGGAATGGGCGGCTGCGCATAGTTCTCGTTGTACATCGTGACGTAGTAGAACCGGTCCTGGTTCAGTTCATACATCCGCTTCAGGCCGTCCTGAATGATGATGGCCATTTCGAAGGCATACGCCGGGTCATAGGTATGGCAGCTTGGCACCGTGCTGGCGGCAACGTTGCTGTGACCGTCCTGATGCTGCAGCCCCTCTCCGGAGAGCGTGGTGCGCCCGGCCGTCCCCCCCATCATGAAGCCCCGCCCCCGCGCGTCGGCGAACGCCCAGACCTGGTCTCCCACACGCTGGAACCCAAACATCGAATAGTAGGAGAAGAACGGAATCATCGGGATGCCGTAGTTGGCGTAGGCAGTCCCCGCCGCGGTGAAGCTCCCCATGGCGCCCGCTTCCGTGATTCCTTCCTGCAATACCTGGCCGTCCTTGGCTTCCTTGTAATAGAGGAACATCGCGCTGTCGATCGGCTTATATAACTGGCCGGTCGAGGCATAAATCCCATACTGGCGGAACAGCGCCTCCATGCCGAATGTGCGCGCTTCGTCGGGAACGATCGGCACGATGTATTTGCTGATCGCCTCGTCTTTCAGCAGCATGGAAAGGACGCGCACGAAGGCCATCGTCGTCGATACCTCGCGCCCGCCCGAGCCATCCATCTGCTCCTGGAAATAGCTGAGGCTGGGAATCGGCAGCGGGGTAAAGTTCACCTTGCGCTTGGGCAGATATCCGCCGAGCGCCTCCCGGCGCCCCTTCATGTACTTCGTTTCCGGGCTGTCTTCCGCCGGACGGTAGAACGAAACGGTATGAACGGCTTCGTCGGAAATCGGCACCTCAAAGCGCCGCTTGAAGAGCATCATCTCGTCTTCGTTCAGCTTCTTTTGCTGGTGCGTGACGTTGCGCCCTTCTCCCGCTTCGCCCAAGCCGTAGCCCTTCACGGTTTTTGCGAGAATCACCGTGGGCTTGCCTGTGGTTTCCGTGGCCACCTTGTATGCGTTGAAGACCTTCTGCGGATCGTGGCCGCCCCTTCGCAGCCGCGTCAACTGCTCATCGCTCAAGTGTTCCACCAGTTGCAGCGTTTCCGGGTGCTTGCCGAAAAGCTCCTGCCGGATCGCGGCGCCGTCCTTGGCCGTCAGCGCCTGGAATTCGCCGTCCACCATCTCTTCGAGCCGCGCGTGCATTTTGCCGGATTCATCGCGAGCGAGAATCGAATCCCAATCCGATCCCCACACTACTTTCAGCGTGTTCCATCCCGCGCCCCGGAAGACTCCTTCAAGTTCCTGGATGATGTTGCCATTGCCGCGCACCGGGCCGTCCAGCCGCTGCAGGTTGCAGTTGATGATGAAAATCAGGTTGTCCAGGCGTTCCCGGCTGGCGAGCGAAATCGCACCCAGGCTTTCCGGCTCGTCCATCTCGCCGTCTCCGCAGAAGACCCAGATCTTGCGCGGCGTTTTCGGAATCAGCCCGCGATCTTCCAGGTAGCGCATGAAGCGGGCGTGATAGATCGAATTGATCGGACCCAGGCCCATGCTCACCGTGGGGAAGTTCCAGAAATTCGGCATCAGCCAGGGGTGTGGGTAAGAGGAAAGCCCGGGTGTATCCCGCAACTCATGCCGGAAGTTGTTGAGTTGTTGTTCGCTCAGGCGGCCTTCGAGAAACGCACGGGCGTAAACGCCCGGCGAAGCGTGACCCTGGAAATAGATGAAATCGCCCGGCTGGTCGCCATGGCTGCCGCGGAAGAAATGGTTAAAGCCCACCTCGGTGAGCGTGGCCTGGGAGGCGTACGTGGAAATGTGGCCGCCGATGCCGTCGTCGTACTTGTTGGCGCGCGTCACCATCGCCATCGCGTTCCAGCGAATGAAGCTCTTGATCCGGCGCTCGACCGCGCGATCCCCAGGGTATGGCACTTCCATCTCCGCGGGAATCGTATTGAAGTAAGGAGTCGTGAAACGGTCAATGCCGCTCGCGCCGAAGGAAACCGCCCGGTCGCGCAACTTCCGCAACAGGTACGCGGCCCGGTCCGGCCCGGCTTCGTCCACAATCTGGTCGAGAGCTTCAATCCACTCAGCGGTTTCCTGTGGATTCAAGTCCTCACGCGATTCAAGTTTGGATTTCAACATATTGATTCACTTACCTTGGTTAGGGCGCCAATCTTCGGGCGCGGGAATCCGGGCTCCCAATCCCGCTCCGCTTCGCAATCCGGAATTCGCGGGGATCCACTCTTTCCGGCGCGACACGCATTTCCCTCGTGGTCTTCACGTCGGCCGTGCGCTGTCAGGCCGACTCAGGCTGCCGGTCCCCGGCCACCCGCAGCGTTGGGCTTCCCGGCAGGGAGGGACGTGCCCGGCATCCGCACGCAAATCGGCCCGCGCGCATCGTGCGGGACCGAATCTCCAGAATCCAGCAGGTTACCCAGTGTCGTTGCGGCCCAACTTCTAATTCTCGCACAGGAGCGCCGGGCCGGGGCTTCCTGGAAACGCCTCATCCGCCGCCGCCCCCCGGCTCCGATTCCCGTTCTTGGCCTTTCACCGGTGATTGGCATAGGATGTCTCTTGAATCCTAATCGTACGGAGCATCCTCAATGTCACAAATTCAAGGACCCGCAATCTTCCTCGCCCAGTTCATGGGGGACGAGGCGCCTTTTAATTCCCTGCCCTCCATCACCGCGTATATGAAAGATCTCGGCTATATCGGCGCGCAATTGCCTAGCGGAGACAGCCGCGTCATGGATCTCAAGAAAGCCGCGGAATCCAAGGATTACTGCGACGACCTAAAGGGCCGGATGAACGGCCTCGCGATCACCGAACTGGCGTCGCACCTCCAGGGCCAGCTTGTCGCCTCGCACCCGGCCTTCGACGACCTCTTCGATATCTTCGCCGCACCCGAAGTACGGGGGAACCCCAAAGCCCGCAGCGAGTGGGCCACCCAGCAAATGATGTACGTCATCCGCGCCTCCGCGAATCTCGGGCTCACCGTCACCCCCTCCTTCTCCGGCGCCTTCCTCTGGCCCTATGTGTATCCCTGGCCGCAACGCCCCGCCGGGCTCGTCGAGGAAGGCTTTAAGGAGTTGGCCCGCCGCTGGAAGCCCATCCTCGATTACGCGGACCAGTTCGGCGTGGATATCGCCTACGAACTGCACCCGGGCGAAGATCTGCACGATGGCGCTTCCTTTGAAATGTTCCTCGCCGCCACCGGCAACCACCCGAGAGTCGCCATCAACTACGACCCCTCCCATTTCGTACTCCAGCAGTTGGATTACGTCGCCTTCATCGACCATTACGCCGAGCGTATCAAGGCCTTCCACGTGAAGGATGCCGAGTACCGGCCCGATGGCCGTTCCGGCGTTTATGGCGGTTACCAGAGCTGGGTGAACCGTCCGGGCCGCTTCCGTAGCCTGGGCGATGGCGAAGTCGATTTCAGCCAGGTATTCAGCCGTATGACCGCCATCGGCTACTCCGGCTGGGCCGTGCTCGAATGGGAATGCTGTTTCAAGGATTCCGCCCAGGGAGCCGCAGAGGGCGCGCCCTTCATCGAGAGCATGTTGATCGACGTACCCACCAAGGCTTTCGACGATTTTGCCGGCGCCGCCACCGATGCCGCGCGCAATCGCCGGATTCTGGGAATTTCCTAGAACGCGCCTCGGCGGAATACGGGAAGATGGAAGCGGAGGCGGCCCCGTTCGGCTGCCTCCGCTTCCGTTTCAGCTAGCCCCATGCCCGCTTCCTCTCATTCCGCCGCGAAGGTCCAGGCGCCCCCACTTGGCGCGCCTTCCTCTTTGGGCGCGCGCTTCCGCCATCTCTGGAAACGCTTGCCGGGGATGAGGAGCTACCGCCTCACCTTGGCAGGCTTCCTGTTCGCCGTGATGCTGGTGGTGGTGGGCGCGCTCGCCTTCCTCAGCGGAGCGAATCTCATCCTGCTGATCTTCGCCGCCATGGTCTCCACCTGGCTTATCTCGGGCTTTGTCAGCCGCCTCTGCCTCGCCGGGTTATCCGTCGAGTATCAGATCCCCGATGAAGTCTGCGCCCGCCAGCCCATGCGCGGCCGCCTCATCTTACGGAACTGGAAGCGCCTCACTCCCTCCTTCTCCATCCACCTGCAAGGGAATCGCGAAGAGATCCGCATCCGTCCCCTCTACGTACCCGTGGTTGGCGGCGGCCAAGTCGTGAACGAATCCACGGAGATCACCTTCCTGCGGCGTGGATTGCATCGCGGCAACAGCCTCACTCTTTCCACGTCGTTCCCCTTCGGCTTTCTGGAGCGAAGCAGCCGGGTGGAGATGAAAGATAGTCTGATCGTCTTTCCCTGTCTTGAGGGTTCGCAGGATTGGCGGGTGATTTACTCGGTCATTCATCGCGAGATCACGGCACTGCAGCAGGGCCGCGGCCATGATTTCTACCGCCTTCGCGATTACGTCAGCACGGAGAGCGCCAAGAACGTCGATTGGCGCGTCACCGCCCACACCGGCCGCCTTACCGTCCGCGAGTTCGCCCGCGAGGAGAGCCTCGAGGTCGAAATCTTCCTCGACCTATACCCCGCCGGGCGCGGACTGGCCTGGTTTGAGAAAGCCGTGGAATGCGCCGCCTATCTTGCCTGGCAGATCCGCCAAGAGGAAGTCCGGCTGCGCTTCCACTCGCAGGAAATCAGCATCTCCGTGCCGCAACAGGGTACCATCTACGATGTCCTGCGCTACCTCGCGCTCGTCAGCCCCCTCCACCGCCCCGCGCCCATGCCCGCCCCTCCGGAGCACGACCTCGCCATCGTCGTCTCCGCCACCCAGCACCAGTTCGAAACCCTCGAATGGCAAGGCGCCCTCCGTATCGACGCCAACGCCGTGGACCCCGGCCCCGCCACCGAAGCCTCCGTCCGCTAAGCCCACCGGTTGTGCAACGCTAAATGCATGACCCGGCGAGAAGCGATTTCCTTGCTTGCGTCCGCACCGGCGGTGACCGCAGGCCTTGCCCAAGGCTCCGCGGGCGGCATCGATGAAGATTTCTCACACGGCTTGGCGAATTGGTGGACTGAAGGCGGAGAGCGCGTATGGGTGGAGGATGGGCGCTTGCACATGCGTGCCGATAATCCTGGAATCCCAGGAGGAGGCGTAGCCACGGCCTGGCGCCATACCGTGCATCCGGGGAATTTTGAACTCAGCGTGGATGCGCATGTGATCTCATCCATGCCGCATGCCAATAACATCAATCTGTTCTTTTGCTACACAGACCCCTCCGGAGCGCCGCTATATGAGACGCGGCACTCCCGGCAGGACGCGGATTACGCCCACTACCACAAGCTGAGCGGACACATCATTACCTTTCTGAACGGCGGCAACGAGGCGCGCAAGCCGGACGGCTCCTCGAGGGCGCGAGTTCGAATCCGGCGCAATCCAGGTTTCCAATTGCTGGCTGAGAAGTTCGATAAGGAATGCCGGGAGGGCGTTACCTACCGGCTCGGCGTGCGCAAGCTCGGCGGCGAGATCAGGTTCTCCCTGGATGGCGAAACGCTGCTGACGGCAACGGATCCGCACCCGCTTGGCGCAGGCTTGCTTGGCTTGCGCACCTACCGCACGTATCTTTGGTGGGATAACATTCGGATGTCGCCAATCAGCGGTTGAGCCATTCCCGCAAGAACCGCTCACGCCACCGCGCACGTTGCGCCATGGCTCGATACAGCATGGCTCAATGCACCATGACTCAATGCACTTCGAGCAGAAACCGGCCGGAACCCTGCCCTTTGCCGCCATCCAGCTTCACCGAAACCAGAGCGATCCGGTAATACGGCTCGTAGCGTTGCGGAAGGTCCTCATCGGTATACCACCGAAGGGGCATCAGCGAAGGATGCACCCGCGCCGTGGCCCCCGGCGGCAGGGTGAGCGTAGTTTTCGAACCCATTCGCGAATCGATTACCCGAATCTGTCTTGCGACGGGTGCGAGTTCGCCGCCTTCAAAGGGTTTGCCGTCGATCTCCAGACGAGCGTCGCGAAAGACAATCAGCGGCAATTGTACATAGACATCCCTGACTCCGAAGACATCGTAGCGGTATTCGATTTGTAGACGATCCTCCGTTTCCGGATGCACCGTGAGAGACGCTGTGCCACGGCTGAAGACAGCGGTCAAATCCTGTTGGTCGAGAGTGAGCCTGGCTTTCGCGTAGCCGGGTTAGTATGCGATTCTGCGCTTGATTCGATCACCGGAGACCCGCCCGAAATCAACCTTGAGCGAACCGTCGGCGGGCGCCAGAACGAAATTGGCCAACGGGATCTCCGCACCAATCATATTGTGCCCCCCGCCGATCACCAGACCGGCTTTGG
>JADYZL010000611.1 GCA_020853155.1 Bryobacterales bacterium | reverse complement strand
GCTCAAACTCCACGGGATTTCCGAAAGGTTGGGATTCCACCATCCTCGAAACGCAGTGGCAGGTCTTCGACGAACTCGACGTTTCCATGGAAGATCGCCAAGCCATCCTCGGTGACAACCTGCGCCGACTGATGGGTGTTGCGGAGGCGTGACCCAACAACGAAGAGGGCGCCACCCATCCGTGGCGCCCCTGTTTCGTCTCAACCTGTCTGCCGGCAATTCGCCTAGCCCTTCATTGCCGCCGCGTAGCGCCCCGCAATGGCGTCCCAATCGAGCGTGTTCCACCAGGCCGCCAGATAGTCCGCCCGGCGGTTTTGATAATGCAGATAGTAGGCGTGCTCCCAGACGTCCACGCCCATCAGCGGCGTGTGCCCGTTCATCCACGGATTATCCTGGTTCGGCGTTCCGCTCAGCGCCAACTGCTTGCTCTTGTCCACGCTCAACCATGCCCACCCGCTGCCGAACTGCTTCGCCCCAGCGCCGTTCAGTTCCGTCTTGAACTTGTCGAACGTGCCGAACTTCTTTTCGATGGCCGCCAGCAATTCGCCCTTCGGCTGTCCGCCGCCGTTCTTTTTCATGATTTTCCAGAACAGGCTATGGTTCGCGTGGCCCCCGCCGTTGTTCCGCACCGCGGTGCGCACCGCTTCAGGAACCGCGTTCAAATTCCCCAGAATCTGCTCCAGACTCTTTCCCGTAAGCGAGGCCTGCCCCTTCACGGCGTTGTTCAGGTTCGTCACGTAGCCCGCGTGGTGCTTGCCGTGGTGAATGGTCATCGTCTGGGCATCGATATGCGGCTCCAGAGCATCCACGGCGTAAGGCAGCGCGGGGAGCATATACGGAGCGGCCGTCTGCGCTTCGAGAGCGCTGCTGCCCGCCGCGGATACGGCCAAACCGGCGGAAATCGTCTGTAGAAAATCTCGGCGTGTATTCATGTGTCCTCCCGGATCAAACTAGTGGATGCGCGAGGACCATCCGGGGAAGCGGATGATTTGCCTATCCTCTGGTGCTTGCAGCGGGAATCTGCCGGGTGAGTTTATCAAACTCCTCCAGGCTCCTCGTGCCGATCGTGAAACAATCCAGCACGTCGCTCGCCAGTGCATATTGCAGACACTCATCCGCCTTGCCGCTGAGCTGCCCCGCCCCAAAGACCTTCATGCCGATGATCCCTTTTCCCTTCCCCTTCATCTCCCTGAGTACGGAGAGCACCGTGGCGGGGTCCGCGTCCATCGCTACCCCAGCTGGATTCAATCGCGCCAAATCCACTTCCACCCAGTCCGAAGCAGCCGCCGCCTTGAGCGCGCCCAGCGTATGGCAGCTCACGCCCTTGGTGCGAATCAGCCCCTTCCCCTGCGCTTCGGTGATGAATTCCATCGCGCCCCGCCGCTCCTCCGGCCACGTATCGGTGTGCATGTAATGGAGCAGCAGGATGTCGATGTAATCCGTGTTGAGTTCGCGGCGATACCGGTCAAAATCCGCCCGCATTTCGGCATAGGTATGGGCATGAGTCTTCGTGAGCAGCGTCACCTTCTCCCGCTTCACGGTCTTGAGCGCCTCGCGCACATGCGGATGGCTCCCATACTGGTCCGCCGTATCCCAAAACGTGACCCCACGGTCAACGCCCGCGCGCAGCAGGTCCGCGAGCCCACGAACGCCCAACGCCCGTGTCTGCAGAGAGCTTCCCCCGGAACCCGAGGTGCCGGTCCCCATCGCCAGCCTGCTGAGTTTGAGCTTGCGCGGGCCAAGCGTCACGATATCGGAAGCCAGCTTCGCCCGCGGCGCCGCATACGCCGCGTAAGGAAAATTCCCGAACGCCGCCGCAACCGATGCAGCGCGAACCGAATTCTTCACAAATCGCCGTCGATTCAGCATCTTGCGCGGCTCCCTTCCCCGGCACGATCGCGACAGCCTTATCCAGACCATCGAGATCTCAGTCTACCCGAACCACCCCACCCGTCAAGCCCCCTCGCCTCTCAGCCTTGGGCGGAACGGCCGCCCTGGAGAAACGCCAGACTAGACCTGCATGGAATGGCTGACGAGGTATCGCCTCAATCGCGCGCCGCACGAACGCGCCGTCAGTTCTTCAAGTGCTGATCGAAAAACTCGTTCAACGCCGCGAAGGCTTCTAATCCGAACGAGTGGCCACCCGGAACCTGGTGTACTACCAGCGCATCCTTCGCGCCGGCACGCGTGTAGGCTGGCTGAACGACCTCGATGAAACGGTCGACGGCTTCCTTGGGCATGGAGATATTATTCGTGGGCGCCCATAACATCAGGGGCCGCGGAGCCATGGCGGCCGCGAAATCCGCCTGGTCGCCCCATTTCAGCATCCCCGGCGTCCACAGCGTAAACCCGATGTAGCCTCGTTTTGGCGTCAGCCGCAGGTAAGTATCAAGCGAACCCACCGCGCAACTGACGGGAGCCGCCGCCGCAATGCGAAGGTCCACTAACCAGGTGTAAAAGGTTGTGATTCCTCCGAAGGAGAATCCCGTCATGCCAATTCTTTTCGGGTCGACTTCCTTACGCTGCCGCAAGTAGGTAATCGCCTGGCGGAGTTCGTACACTTCCGCCCCCATCAGGTTGCGCCCGTGTACCAGCAAATCCTTGGCGTCGTCTTCGGTGTCGGGTAGCCGGGAGTCGATCCCCCGGTGCGTGATCGAGAGCACGAGATACCCGCGGCGTGCAAGCTCTCTCGCAGCCCCAAGCAATCGCGTCGACTTTTTTCCGTGCGCATTCGTCCAAGGTCCAATGCCGAAAACCTTCGCGGATTCCGAATCACGGCTTCCGCTGCTGCCATGGCCAAATAGAATGGCGGGCAATCGTCCGGTGGCGTTGGCCGGGTACATAACGTACGCCACGGGCCGCTGGCCATCCAAAGATTCCCAGCTAATATCCTGAACCACGAGGCCATCTTCCTCCCTCGTGCTTTGAACCGTTACCGATACATCCGGGTCCGCGGCCGGGATCTTCAAGATATTGGCCATGGTTTGGCGCGCGACACCGCTGAACGGTGCATCTTGCGCACGAAGCGGGCTCGGCGCGCAAGCCAACACTAAACCAGTGATTGCAAGTGCCAATCGCACTCTTTGTATTAGCTGCAACGTCACCATCCCGAAAGTCCCCCCTCAAACGGCTGGCGATGCGATACCAAACATGCACCGCCAGTCGCAAAGCTACCAGATCATGCCCTAACCAGGAAACGCACCTTGGGATGGTGGCTTCGGGCAAACGCTCACCTTCTTCGCGTCATCCACGTTACGCAAGAGCCGTGTGCGGCGGATCTGCGCGCACGGCTCTACGCAGCAGGGGCGGCCAGTACTGGCCGCCCCTGCCGCGATCGCTTGACCGGTCGACCTTTGTTCCAACGAAGTCCTTCCCGGCGGAGCCGGTCTCCTTCGCCGCAACCTCGGTCAGAACGTTAGCCGTAGCCCAAGGCGGATCGTGCGAGGGCCTGCGTTTTCAAGCGACTGGGTCCCCCCGATTCGCCCCGCAGAGCTAACCGAGATGTTAGCGGCCGGCGCGGCAAAGTTTGGATGGTTCAGCACATTGGTGAACGTTCCTTCCATTTGCAGCTTTAGGCGCTCAGAAAGATCGAATTTCTTGTACAGGCCAAGGTTCATCGCTTTGCTGCCTGGAGCGCGCAGGATGTTCACGCCCGCGTTTCCAAACCGCCCAACTCCCGTCGGCAGGGCGACGAACGCTGTCGGGTCGAACCAGCGGTCGATAGTCGGATTGCTGAGTTCTCCGCTGCCGATACGATCGGGTCGTCCACCGCTGCCACCGGTATTCGCCGGATCGGCGCCTGAAAAGCTGGGCGTAAAGTATGGGCCGGTTTGAAACAGGGCGAAGGCCGAAAGCGACCAGCCGCCGGCTACCCAATTCGCCAGTCCGGTTTGAGCAAACTTCCTTCCCTGGCCGAAAGGAAGCTCATAAAATGCGTTGACGACGAAACGGTGGCGGCGGGTGAATTGGTAATCACCCCATTCCGCGTTCCGGTCATAGATGTTCTGCATCCCGCCGCCGCCTTCCCCTTCCGTCTGGTTGTCGGTGAGGTTTTTCGCCCAGGAGTAGCTAACCTGGTACTCGAGACCACTCCTGAACTTCCGCTCGACAGATCCGGTGAACCCGTTATAGTAGGCATTCCCCATATTCGATCGCCACGTGGCGCTCGAAAGCCGCGGGAACATCTGCCGGGACTTGCTGAAGGGAATCAGGCTGGGCTCAAGCTGATTCAGGTCGCGCCCCATCACCATCTGGTGCGTCTTGCTGCCCTGGTAGCTAAGCCGCACACCCATACCGGCAATTTCTCGTTCCAGGGTGAGGCTCCACTGCTGGATATAAGGGTTCTTCACGCGCGGATCAGTTCCGCTCAGGCTGGCGGTGCCGGATTGGTTAAGCGTCGCCGGAAACATTGCCGGCCACTGCCAGAGAGGAACGCCGTTGGTGAACTTGTTGGGTGGCGCACTCTCAGAACCGTTGAATGGACCACCAGTAAGCCCGCGCCAAAGCGAAGCCGTGAAGGCGTCGTAGAAAATGCCGTAACCACCTCGCAGCACGGTCTTGTTATCCGAAGTCAGCTTGTAGGCAAAGCCAAACCGCGGCGCGAAATTGTTCTTGTCGGTGTAAGCCAGGCTGGTAGGTAGGCCGGCGTCTTTCGCGGTGACGATTGGAACCAGATTGCCCGCCACAAAAGCCGGGAAGAGCTGGCTCTTCGAATTCTCATTCGGTACAACCAGCCTCCCGGTAAACGGATCGAAATTGGACATCAAATCGCCCGAGTTGAATGGTGGATTCGATTCGTAGCGCAAGCCGTAGGTCAATGTCAGCCGCGGGCTAACTCTGAAGTCGTCCTGAATGAATAGGAATTTGTCGTTGTTCGTGCTGGTAACCTTCACAAATCCGGATGCGGAGCGCGATGCCGAGAACGGAACTCCGAGTAGAAAATCTCCATAGCCGTTCCCGGTAAACACACCCGTGAAGCCGACACTGCCGTATGCACGTGACGGAGAAACAGCAAAATTCTGGCCCCAGTTATGCCAGATCTCTCCCCCTAATTTGACGGTGTGCCGCCCAATGATCCAGGAAATGTTGTCCTGCCACTGGAAGATCATTTCCGCGCCGC
>JADYZL010000610.1 GCA_020853155.1 Bryobacterales bacterium | reverse complement strand
TGCCAAGACGCTGGATCAGTTCGGCGTATCGGAAGGGACTCGTCTTCTTCAGGTAGACCAGAAGACGGCGACGCTGGGCCACCAGGGTGAGGAGGCCTCTCCTCGAATGGTGGTCTTTCTTATGAGATTTGAAATGTTCCGTAAGTTCCAAAATCCGGCGGCTCAGAATGGCTACCTGAACTTCGGGAGAGCCCGTGTCCGTGCCGTGCTGCCGGTAGTTGGAGATAATCTCTTGCTTAGCTTCCGTTGCGAGTGCCATCCGGTGGTCACTACTCCTTTTGTCTGTGCGTATTTGTCCTTGTACTTCGCTAAGGATAGCACAAGCAACGGCAATCTGACCGGAAGAAGCCCAGCATCCAGGCGTCCATGCTCCGTCCGATCGATTCCGCGATGATCCCAAACGGGAGCGTTCTCCGGGTCTCCGCCAGCTTGACGCCGGATGCGGATCGCGTCAAGGCGGCTGGCCGCCGTTTGCGAAACGAGGCCGCCATGTGCTTCGATTATGCGGTATCGCGTAACGGTACGCAGACAAAAAAGAACCTCCCGGAGAGAAGTGGCCCGTTCGCCGCAACGCACTGAAATCACGTAGGTTACAGTGTCACGGTTCCAGGATGTGTTGTCCGGTTTGTCCGGATTTATCCGGACAAACCGGACAATCCCCGGCGCTGCCGTCGCCAGTGAATTCGATCAATTCAAATGCCAAGGAACGCGGGCGGGAGGTTGTTTCGCCGGTGGATTGCCAGAGTCCAGCGGAGGACGAAGTTCTCCCGCACGTTTGATTATCCGCTTTGGGTTCACCAAGACGAACCATCTATGCTGGACAGCCGGCTTCTGGTGCGGATAAGTGGCATGGCATGAGTGAGATGCGCGATGACGATTTGTTTTGGGTGCGAGTGATCGGGTTCATGCACTCGCACGGTTTCAGGAGGTTCTGGCTGTAGGTATGAGGCTTCAGGAAGCAATCTGCGGCGGCGCACAGCATTGTGCTCGTGGAGGCCGTTTGCCTCGTAAGGTACGGTTTTGCGAAACGAAGCCGGAGGGGATCGGGCATCCAGCTTCGCGTGAGACTTCGATGGGCGTGGCCGCGGCCGGATCGCACCCGCGAGCCGGGCGGTTGCTCCATGGACTCGCTGGCGCGAGGCTGGTTCTTCCGGGCGGATTGACGGGGCGGTTACGCACCCCGGTGGCTCATGCCGCCCCTGGGGCTCTCCGCTGCAATCGAAGGACAGATTCATCGAGGGCTACCGCACGCGCCGGTGGCTTCCGTGGCCTTCGGGTTCCGGGGAGCCCGGTGCTTGGCTGGGCGCTCCTTGGGGCGGGATCGCGGGAAGCGGGAGGCGGGGCGGCTGGGGTTGGCGAGGGGATGGAAGCCTATCCCGGGGGATCGTGCTTGCTTCGCGTGCGAGGCTTGGCCGGTTGGGGCTGGGGAGACGTGGGCGTTGCCGGTAAGTAGTTCACGCGAAATCGTTTATTGGAAGCGGGGAGCTTGGATTTGGGCGGAAACGGCCACTGTGGATACGGCGCTTCGGCGTAGTACGAAGCATGGGCGAAGAGGCGGAATCGGGGGAATGGTTTGGCCGGAATTCGGTTAAGATTGCAGTTAGGCGGCGAGATTCAGATATGGATATCCGATATGACGAGCTCTCTCTCTCTCTCTCTTTGAGTATGCGCGCACATGTTTCGCGCATCGCGCCGCTCGCAGGTTGGCGTTAGTCGCGGTGCTGGTGGCTTCCGCGTCCGTAGTCGCCCAGGAGACGTTGCCGCCGCCGTATCAGCGGGACGGGGAGATCTACTTCGATTCTCAGGTCATGGACTTCGAGGATTTCGGAGGAGCCACCAGTGCGAACTGGTGCATGCAGCTAAACAGCTTCGTCGAATTCCGGGGCATGAACCGGCGCACGGTGGGGAATGGGCTGATTGGTCAGACCGTCGACGCGGACGGCGCGCTCCTCAATGCGGCCAAGCTGATCGCAGACGGGCTGTTGGCGCGGGACGCGGTTGTCCGGGTGACGACCTTCGGCAAGGAGGCCCTGAAAAGCGGCGTGCGCAGCAGCAAAGTGCGCGTGAACGGGTGCGTGGCTCAGCCGGATCTCCTTTTTCACTATGGACGGGCTACCAGTCGCCGTATCTATCACCAGGAACTCCGCGTGGATGCAGCCTGTTTGCGGTACGGAGTAAGGCCGAACGAGAACGCGGTGCAGCCGGATGCGAAGGAGAACCGGATCCGCATTGAAACGGCCGAGATGCTGCCCGACGAACTCGCCACCGAGTGCGGGGACCACGGCAGCAGTTGGGTGAGCGCCAACCTCAAAGGCGACGCTCTATGGTGGGACGAGCAAAATCCATCGTTCCGGGAGACACGGCTGAAGCCCGTCGCCGATGGCGGAGGGGAAGAGAACGCCCGCTTGTTCGAGCACCACAGCGTAGCGATTGTCGAGTTCGAAGCCTTGGCCCCGATTGCGCTCGTGCATGGGTATCGGAGTGACATTGCATACTGGAGCCGGTTTGACCCGGATCGGGAGACTGCGGAGAATGCCTTCGATGCGCCGTTGAAGCAGAAGAAGGTGGCATTCGAAGCCATTCACTCCAATAGCAGACATCCGAAGTCCGGGGATCTCAACATAGAACCGGGTGACGTAGGAGAGATGGGAGGGCGGGTGAAGGATTCGCTGACAGCCCTTGCCAGGAAACATGGTGCAGACCATGTAAATGTGATCACCCACAGCATGGGAGCCCTCTGGGCTCGCGAAGCTATTCGGAAACTAAAGGCTTCGCCGCCGAGCGACGGTGCTCCGTCTGTATTCATGCTCGTCACCGTCGCGCCGATGCACAAGGGCTCCATCCTGGCGGACTTGGCGTTTTTTCGTAAAGAAAAATACAAGGTCGAAGACGGCATCCCAATGGATTTCCTGGAGAAGTTCGTGGCACGGCTGGAAGGCACGGACGATTCGACACTGGATGCAACCACGTTTGTCATGCTCGGCTATAACGAAGGATTCGACCCAACACAAGATGTCGGCGTTTCCATGACCGCGAAAGGGAGACATCACCTTCTGAAAAAGTGGACTGTACCCACCAGCTTCAATCGAAACGAGAACTGCAACTCGAAGGGGCTCGAACTTGTGGAGTGCGATTCGCCTCTCGGTGACTGCGTTCGGGAGAAACGGCACTACATGACCGGCGCGATTGGACTTTTGGAGATCACGAGAGACGTTCTGCAGCGCCGATCCGAAAAGCTCCAATGGTACCTTTCGTCAAGAGTCTGGGAGAGCGGCGGTCAATCGCACGCCGAGATTAATGGCCCTCCGGACCCGGTTAACTGCCCAGGTGGCGGTTCCGATCGGATCCCATGCACTCCGGGATGTCCGGACAAGCGGTACCCTCTCAACGACTACACGTTGCGGACAGACCAGATGTTCTTTGCGGACTACGTGCCCTTTGTTCCCCCGACGGAGTTGCCGGGACCGCCACCGCCGCGGGCTTTCTTGCACAAATCGCACTCCGGAATCGCGGACGCGTTCCTGGCTGGATCGATTCTGCGGGACATCATGCAAGCAGAGACGCAGAGGGCGATGCGAAGGGAGTAGACCGATGCCCCAGCCGCTGAATCAGATCGGACGTTTCCTGACGGTGCTGGCGTGCCTGTTTGGGATCCCTCACGAGGGCTTGCGTGCCCAAAACCCCGAGGAATTCCGCATCAGCCTGAAGCATGCCGAGGGTATGTGCCGGGAGTTCACGTTTCCTTCGTGGACGACGCACGAAGACGTAGTGTTTTCTCCCAGAATGAGGTTGCAGTTCTATTCCGATCCCCGTCTGAATGGAGATCTGCTTGTCCGTCTGCGAACTGCGCCTATGCAAGACCTAATGCCAAAACCGGAGGAATTTTTTCTCGAAACATACCGGATTAATCCCAGATCGCCAAGAGATACGGTTCTCACAGACTTCCGGCCGTGGGACAAAGCAAAATCGCTGACCTATAAGGATCTCCCCACATGGATGGCGGAAATGGACCGGAGAAGCAAGAACGACGAGAACGCCGATATGGATGCTTTCAAGTGGAACGGCCAGAGAATGCCCATCCGGGGCCGTGAGTGGACAAACCAAAGCTTGCATCGCATTCTAGTGTCTCCGAGCAAGAGCTATGTGGCGCTACAGAGTGTGACTGGAAAGCGTTATGGCGCGAGTGAATGGCGTTCGGCAGGAATCTATGGTGGAAGACTTTATATTCAGATCTTCGATCTGAATTCCGGGAACGAAATTGCATGGGTGGAAGGGCGATGGAAAAAGGAATGGGAAAGTTCGGTATTCACAAAATTCACCGAGTGGATTCAAGACGATCTGCTGTTGATGTCGTTTGACGATTCGTTCCGGGAGAAGGTGTTCCTATGCAAAATCGACAAGTAGTTCTCTTGCTGGAGGCTATCTGCATCCTTTGGATGATCGGTGCGGCGCCGCTCCCGGGACAGATTCAGCGAAGTCCAGGGGAACTCGCATTGAACCAGATGGCCGCAAAGGGGACGATGATTCCAGCCGGCCAGGCATCGTTTGAACTGCCTTTCATCTTCGATCCCTCCGCCGATGGAGGTGAATGGCTACATGTGTACCGATCCGCCGAAAGCACGACGGTTACCCTCCGCAATCCGGGAGGCACCATCATCGATGCCGAGACGGCAGCCGGGATGGGTTTCGCTTGGCGGGAGTGGACGATTGCCATTACAGCCGACTTGGACCTCGACGCCGGCGATGACCTTGGCCTCGTTCCTGGCGGCATCGGAACCCACATGATCATTCAATTTCCCGGCGGCCAACCGGCGGGGACGTACACTCTGGTCTTCGACGCTGGATCGACCACAGTGCAGACCGTGGTTACCGTTGAGTTTTGGACAAACTCACCGGTTGCGGCTGGAGTACGAACGGATGCAAGATCTTACCGAACCGGGGATCCCGTTTCCGTGATTGCCGTGGTCGCGAACGGCGGCGATCCCGTGGCGGGAGCAACGGTAACAGGCTACGCGCTGCCAACGCGAGATGTAACGGAGTCCGTGAGTGTTGGTGAGGCCGTATTGCTGGATAAATCAGATCTTGGAAGCGGAATGTCACACTACCGCTACCGCATACGGCTACACAACAACACACAGAGCTCAGTATGGCGCTTCGCCGCTAGAGCCGAGTCCTTCGAGGAGAACGTCCGCGTCGTGCTTGCAGTTCTTGGATTCCCGCCGATGCCTCCAGGCACCTCGTTACTCAGTGAAGATTCGATTTCGGTCGCTGCCCCGACCACGCCGGAGTTCAACCCGAACAGCCTGGACTGGGAGACTACCGCAAAAAGCCAGCCCATCAGCCTTTCGCTCGCCGACGTGAGCGTGGCCAATGGCGTTGCCGGAGACGGGGTCTACGGAGCGGTCTTTCAGCCAGCCGAGTCTGGCGAATACTCGATCTCTTTGGAAATAACCGGTGCAACGCCGCTGGGCACGCCCTTCTACCGCAATGCGGCGACGTCGTTCATGGTGGTGCAAGCCCAAGCAACCGTAGCTGCCATCACCGCGGAAGGGATCGACGCGAATAACAACCAGAAGTATGAGGCTCTCCGGTTCAACGTGAGTATCGATGTCCAGGAACCGGGTGAATATACGCTTTCGTTTCAGATCAAGGACACAGCGGAACACTCCCATACCTTCCTACGCACCGCCAGCCTGACCGCCGGGGCTAACCAGATCGCCCTCGACGTGGAAGCGAAAGACCTCCTCGCCGCCGGCTTCACGAATAGCCCGCTCTCGATCACCGGGGTCACGCTTCGCCGCGATGTATTCGGCCGGAACACGGTGGTGGATTACCACGCCACGATGGGGGTGACGCCGGCTTACAACCTGGGCGATTTTGAGCGGGGTTCGATCTACTTCACGGGCCAGACTGCGGAGCAGGCGCTGAATCTCGACGGCCAGTCGGGTTACGACGTGCTGCGGGTGCAGGCGGAAGTTGAGCAGGGGCCGGGCGTCTCCGAGAGGACGATGCAATGCAGAGTGCAGGGGAAGCTGACCGATGCGGCGGGCTTTGTGGTGGATGCGGTGACGGGCGAGGCCGAGGTGCGGGAGGGAACGAACTGGGTAGCGATGGATTTTCGTGGCCCGAGAATCGCGCGGAGCAACGTGAACGGGCCGTACTCCGTGCGGGACGTCTCCATCGACTGCACGGGGATCCGGGATTTCAGCGGGGCGCTGTTGACGACGGCGAGCTATCTGGCCGGGGACTTCGCGAATGTGCCGCCGGAGTTCGCGATCGATTTATCCGGAATCAGCATCAAACCGGGGGAGACGCGCCACGTGGCCTTGACCATTCGGGGTCTTGGCGGCTATGAAGGAATCGTGACGCTGAGCGCGCCATCGGCTTCGGCGGGATTGACGCCGGTGGTGTCGGATCCGCAAATACTGGTCGATTCGCTCACCACCACCCAACTCAGTGCCGATGCCGGCATGACGCCCGGCAGTTATTCAATGCAGTTGTCGGCCACCGATGGCACGATCACCCGCACGGCGGAGGTGCCGGTGCTCGTGACCTCGCAGGATCTGGCAGTGACGCTTACGCGAACGGGACCGTGGCGGTTGCATCCTGGAATGAGCACGCAACTGACCGCAACCGTACAGAACGCCGCGCAACAGGACGTGATTTGGAGCGCGGACCCGGGCGTCGGCACGTTCGTTGTGAATGGGAACACCGCGACCTATACGCTTGGCGCGTTGACGGAGGCGGGGTCGGATTCCATTCAGGCAAGAAGCGTGGCGGACCCAACGCGGACGGGGGAGCAATTGTTCGACTTACAGCCTCCGGTGCTGATCGCGCTCACACCCGCAACTACGGTACTGCGGGCGGGACAGGTGACTTCGGTGAGTGCGCAACTGACGAACAATTCGAATCGCTACGACCCGGCGTTGACTTGGACGGTGACGCCGTACCCGAACCCTGGGGGAATGGTGGCGCCGCAGGCGCTAAAGCTCTGGTATCAGGCTCCCAGCAGTGTAAGCTCACCCCAGACGGTGAGCATCGAAGCGCGTTTCGAGGAGGACCCGGCGGCGCTGGGCGTGACGACACTTACCGTATTACCAGATATTAAGGTACAAATAACTCCTATATCGAAAGGATTGAGAGCGAGCGAGACGCAAGTATTTGCGGCGACCGTGCTGCATGACCCGTCGAACGCCGGCGTGACTTGGACCTTGAGCCCGAGCGTGGGTTCGGTGGATGCGAACGGGTTATATACGGCTCCGGCGTCGATTGCTTCCCAGCAGACAGTGACGGTGAAGGCGACGAGTGTGGCGGATACGACGAAAGCGGCAAGCGCGACGGTTACGCTGTTGCCGGCGCTGAGTATTGTTGTGGGTGTTGAACCGGTCGCAGCCAGCCTACGCCAGGGGCAGACGCAACAATTCACGGCAACGGTGACGAACGCGACGAATGCCGGGGTGACGTGGGCGGTAAGCCCAAGCGTAGGGACGGTGAATGCGAGTGGGCTGTACACGGCTCCTTCGTCGATTGCTTCGCAGCAAATCGTGACGGTGACGGCGACGAGCGTGGAGGATGGGACGAAAGCGGCGAGCGCGACGGTTACCCTGTTGCCGCCGGTAACGGTGAGTATTTCGCCAACGAGCGCGACATTGCGCCAGGGCCAGACGCAACAGTTCGCGGCGACGGTGACGAATGCGACGAATACGGCGGTGGCGTGGACGGTGAGCCCAAGTGTAGGGACGGTGAACGCGAGCGGCCTGTATACCGCTCCAGCGTCAATCGCTTCGCAGCAGACGGTGACGGTGACGGCGACGAGCGTGGAGGATGGAACGAAATCGGCGAGCGCGGTGGTGACGCTGCGGCCGCCTGTCGCGGTGAGTGTTTCGCCCACGGCGGCGTCGCTTTCCGGCGGGGGGACGCGGCAGTTCGCGGCGACGGTGACGAACGCGACGAACTCCGGCGT
>JADYZL010000609.1 GCA_020853155.1 Bryobacterales bacterium | reverse complement strand
GGAGTATGTGCCCGAGGCCCAGCCAGGCTTTTCGCTCAACGTCAGTCACATTGCGACCATCGACGTACAGACCCAGTCGACGCGTTACGTCGTTCAGTGGAAGGACGCCAGCCGCGGCGCGAATTGGGCGCCGGATTCTAAGTCCCTGGTATTCGCTTCCATTGGAGACAACGACCCCACCGAGCGGTTCTATGAGACTCAGATGGCGTTGTATATCTGGGAAGATGCGGGCGGAACGCCACGGCGAGTGGACACACCCGCTCAGCGATTTCTGAACGGCGCTCAGTTCGATCACAGCGGGACGCAGCTGTTGTTTGAAATCGAAAATGGGAGCCGGAGCGCTCTTTACAGGGCGCCCGTATCCGGAGGCGCGCCGGTGTGCGTCCTTCGCGGCGCCGACCATTTTTCGAGTTTTCACCTGGATGCGAGCCGCAGAAAGGCTGCGGCCATCCGGCAGACCTTTACTCAGCCGCCTGAGGTCGTCCTGGTTGACCTCGAGTCGGGCGACTCGCGAGACATTACGGATCTCAATCCCGAGTTCAAGGAGATCCCCCTTGCTCCTGGAAGGGAGATGCGGTGGGAAAACCGCTACGGGCACTCGACTAACGGTTTCCTGGTGGTACCTCCGGGACGGAAAAAGGGGGAGAGGGTTCCGCTGCTGATCGTCACCTATTATTTCAGCAACAAGTTCACCACGCAGGCACAATGGATGACCAGTTACCCGGTACAGCATTTCGCCTCGGCCGGGTTGGCGGTTCTCCTCATGAACTACCCGCACGAGCGGCCGTGGCGTTACGGAGATTTCCAGGGAGCGTCGTTCTCGCAGGCGATCAACCCGATAGCATCGATGGAGAAAGCTGTCGAAATGCTCGTCGACGAAGGCATCGCGGATCCGAAACGAGTCGGAATCATGGGATGGAGCTTTGGCGCATGGTTGACCGAGTACGCGATTACCCACTCCCCTCTCTTCGCTGTTGCGTCCGCCGGCGAGGGAGGCCTGAACAACGCCGGACAGTACTGGGTGACGGGATCGGCAGCAATGCGCTATTACCTCGATGCGTTCTATGGCGGCCCTCCGCTCGGCGCCACGTTGCGGAACTACCAGGAAGCGGCGCCGGCTTTCAATGCGCATCGCATCACGGCGCCACTTCTTCGAGAGTACGGGCCCGATATCGGCGTGCAGAGCCTGGAGTTGTTCGCGATGATGCGCAGCCTGGGAAAACCGGTCGAGCAGGTCATTTACCCGAACGCGCCACATGTCTTCGACCGACCGTCGCATCGGCTGGCATCCATGAGGCGAAACCTCGACTGGTTCCGCTTCTGGCTTCAGAGCTACGAGGATCCCGACACGGCAAAGGCCGGCCAATACCGCCGCTGGCACGCGCTGCGCCGACCAACGGGGTAGAACCGTAAATCGCTATCTAATTTAGATTGAGGCGCCGCCGCCGCAGGGCGTTCCGTCGAGCGCGCTGCGGAATCGGTGTCTCGCAGTGCGGCCCCCGGCCTGTAGGCTGCCGCCGACATGCCGACTGATAGAAAGCAATGCAAACCAAGAGAACCCGCTGCCGAAGCGGGTTTTTCTTTTTGGAGGACATGATGAACATTCGAACTTTACAGCAGAAGAAGGCGGACCTCGCCAGGCAGGCGCGGTCCCTCCTGGAGTCGGCCGGCGCTGATGGCCTGACGTCGGAGCAGAAGACGCAGTATGAATCCCTGAAGGCGCAGATCGTGTCGGTCAACGAACTGATCGAGGCTCACGAGAGCCAGGTCGAGATCGAGCGCAGCCTCATGGCCTCCGATCCGGTGCCTGACTTCAGGCCGACCGCCAGGATTGAGGTCGGGCCGCCCAACTCGGACTCCGACCCGAAGGGCGGGGGTTCAAGGACCACAGAGACTTTCTGGTCGCGGTCATGGACGCCGGCGCCGGCCGGAGGCTCGACCCGCGGCTGAGCCGTTTCAAGGCGACGCAAGGCTCGGACGAGCAGCAGGCCGGGCAGGATCCGTACGGAGGCTATGTCGTCCCCGTCGCGATCGCTCCGGGGGTTCTGACTTTGCAGCCGGAAGACGATCCGATCACTCCGCTGACCACCAACGTGCCGATGACCGCGCCTTCGGTCAAGATCAACGCGCGCGTGGACAAGAACCACGCCACGAGCGTTTCGGGCGGACTGACGGTCGCGCGGCGGCCGGAAACGGTCGACGGAAGCTCGAGCCGGATGGCTTTCGAACAGGTGACGCTCGAAGCTCACGAACTGTTCGGAATGACGTATGCGACGGAAACCATCCTGACCGATTCGCCGCAGTCGTTCATCGCGATCCTGGCGGCCGGGTTCCGCGACGAGTTCGCGAGCCGCGCGATCGAAGAGTACCTCAACGGCACGGGCACGGGGGAGTTCCTCGGCGTGATGAAGTCCCATGCCTGATCACCGTGACGAAAGAGACCGGCCAGGCCGCGGCCTCGATCGTCACCGAGAACATCGACAAGATGGCGGCACAGTGCTGGCGCTATGGAAGCGCGGTCTGGTTCGCCAACCACACAGCACGAGGCCCCAGCTGCGCGGGCTCGTCCGCGCGGTCGGGACCGGCGGCTCCGTCGTCGAGTATTTCCAAACCAATCCGAACGGCCAGGAGACGTCGGTACCGTCAGAGCGATCTGGATCGCTACATCGAGGCACAAGCTCAGGGGGGTGGGAAACGTGAAATTGCGTACAGGCGGCAAGTTCTACCACTACCGGTTTATGGTACGCGGCCGCGAGTACCACGGCTCGACGGAGCTCAGTAGTCTCCGCGCCGCTGAGACCGCCGCGGCTGAGATTCGGAAGCAGATCGTGTTCGGGAACCTAGGGATTCTGAATCGTGGGCCGGCACCCGACCTGAAGTCTTTCCTTAAGGAGTCGTTCCTACCGTACGTGCAGGCTCGCCACGAGAAGAAGCCGAAGACTCTCTCGTACTACACTGTCGGCGCCGACCAACTGTCGCGATCGAAAATTGGAGCGGTCTCGATCGACGAGATCTGCGAAGAGCACGTCTCCGGCTATATCGCGGAGCACGCGGACTGGTCGCCCTCAGGCCAGAACCAGGGCCTTCGGACTCTGCGGCGAGCCCTACGGCTCGCCTATGACTGGAGGCGCATCCAGTGGCGATCCTCGATCCGCCTCGCGACCGGCGAGCGCATGAGAGAACGGGTCCTCGACGCGGACGAGGAGAAGCTATACCTGGCCGCCTGCTCCGAGCCCTGGCGCACGATGGCCGTCATCTCAGTCGAGCTCGGACTCAGGCCG
>JADYZL010000608.1 GCA_020853155.1 Bryobacterales bacterium | reverse complement strand
CCGTTGGCAAAGCTCTGCGCGAACTTCGTAGCCGCGTTTTTCATGGCTGGAACGGAGCCGTTAATCTGCATGGAGCCGGAACGGTCGAGAACCAGAATGACGTTCGAATCCCGCCGCGTGGCTTGGCCGACGACGTTGACGTCGGCGAAGTGCTCCCCGAGGATCGGCATGAAGTACAGAGGCGCGCGCCGCGTGGCGTTCACGGTTACCGTTCTCATCCGGGTCTGGGATTCGTTGATATCGACGAGGGGTGCGACCCCGGTGGTGCCGAAATGGTCCTGCGGGAAGTTTGCGTTAAAGTAACGCAAGGCCACGCCCCGGGCTGCATCCCTTTGCTCCGCGAGGGTGAGACCCCGGTTGAGCGAACGGGCCGCCGAAAGACAGGCTGAATCCACGGCCACGGAAAGCCGGGTCTTCACGATATACGCCATTCCTGCGTCGATGGCCAGCCCGGCCAACGGCACCAGAAAGAGCAAAGACATGGTCGCCAGCAATAGCGCGAACCCTTTTTCATGGGGCCGGTGGGAATGGGTTCCGTTCCGGTGCGCGGATCTTGAGACTATCTGTGTGTTCGCCATGTTGATTCAGCCTCCGAATACTTCCTGCCAAAACCAGACTTGATCACGAATGCTAGAAAATCGCCCACGTGGTGACGCGCGTGTCGGAATTGACGTCCGGAAACGAAATGCCGGGCGTGATCATGAAACCCTCGGCGACAAACGCTTCCTCTCCGCTGAGCATTGCGGGCATGAGAGTCTCGAGCGTCGAGGCGCGGGCGCTTCCGTCGTTCTTGTAGTTGTTGACCTTGCCGTTCGAGGCGATGGAAGCCGGATTGGCAAGCCAACTGGTATAGAGTGCCGGATTCCCGAGCACCACCCGGTACGTCACGACCGGGAAGCCCTGATTGGCGCAACCGCTCGCGCATTCCGCCGCTCCCAGCTTGCGCACCGTGGAAATGACCATTGTGCCGTTGAACGTGGCGTTGTCGCTAACGTTGTTGCCGACAAATGTGGAGCCCTGCGTGAGCTTGTTGAAGAGAAGCTTGTTCTGGGCAAGGGTGAAGTCGATCCCGCGGGCGTGCATGATACCCACATCGCGGGTGATCTGTTCCAACTGAACCCGGTTGATGGTGGCGAGGCCAACCACGACCAAGCCAACGAGTAGCGGAATGAAAAGGAAAATCGTCGCGAGCGTCATCTCGATGAACGCTCCCCCCCGTTGCCGCGGCTTGGCTCTCCGCGAGGGCCTGGCAAGGCCCTCGCCCCTCGAAGAATCCGGTAACAACCACTTCTTGTTCATCGCATCCCCTTTGTTACGCGCTTGCGATCGCTCCATCTTCGAATCCGTTCCTTCTCCTCAATCTGTTCCCCATCGCCGGATTCGGTTCCCTCGTAGCGCCAATTCCCATTCGGCGCCGATGCCGCGTCTTCCGCCCGTTCCCACTTGCCGCATTTGCCCTGGATGGGCACCCGTCGGAAGCGGCCCAAGCTAGAGCGCGGCGCATCCGCTTACCGGGCAGGATTCCATGCGGTCCGCCGCATGAACCGTGATCTGGATCGGCGGGTCCTCCAGAATCTCCAGTTTTTGAAGATCTCCGATCTTGTAAACCGGAATCAAAGGACTGTACTCGTAATTCTCGATATTCACCATGACGATATTGCCACCCCGGTTACGGCTGGGACCGAGGTCCTCCGTAAGCGTGGACGAACCCGCATCGTAGAATCTCACCGAGACCTTGCTTTCCTGTCCCGCCAACAGGCCGCCGGCCGCCTTCAGCGCTACCGACTTGATGGAGGCGATGTGCCCGAGGGAACCGCCGGAACCGTCGGAAGCGGTTTGGCTCGTGATTGCGTAGCGGACGGCTTCGCGAACCGCGTGCTGCAGCGAAACTTTGATGAAAATTCCCCAGCCGATGTCGACGATCATGAACATGAGCGGCAGAATCATCATCATCACCAGAGCCCCGGCAAGCGCCTCGGCGCCGCGCTGCCCATGCTTTCTCCCGGAGGGGCGAGGGCTGATACTGCCGGCGACTTCCGGGCGCCGCCATTTTCTCGATCTATCCATGATCCTCCTCCTTTGACCTATCAGAAGCGGGAAACGGCAAATTGGTCATCGGTGCACCTAATCATCAGCGGAGTGAATGTGCGCCTCGACGCCCGTGGCCACCTATTCCATCGGCTGCCGGCCAGGATTCAAACAGTACCAAGGCGACGCTAAACCTCGCTCAGTACAATCACCAGTCAGCATAAGTATGCCGCACAACCCCTCGGTTGAAAATAGCGAATAAATGCGCAAAGTGTCATTGTGCTAATACGCCTCCCAATGGAATGGCGAACAGATCACCAAGTAAATAGGACTCGCGGATTCAGCTTCGCTAAGTATTCGCCCATTCTGCCAGAGTCCCTGAAACGGATTGGGCCCTCGCCTCACTCCGAGCTCGCCTTCCGGAGGCAGGGTCTCCTGCGTTCCACTTTGCGGGAGAACGGCAGGATGCGTGCTCCAAAAATTTGTTACTGAGACAACGCACTCAAGAACTAGAGATCTTCAAGATTGTAAACGTGCCTTGTCCGGGCGCTTCTAGTACTACTTTATGGGAATAAGTCTCGTAGAGTCAATAGGCTAAAACCTTTTTTCGAATTCTTCTTGACAAATTCGCGGTTGCGACGAAAAGTAGTACTTACGGACGACGAAACGCTGGTGAACGGGAAACATTCGCAGCGGTCTTCGAAAGCCGTCCCTAAAGTCCGGAATCGATGGAATCCACTCCCGGCGAGTGGACGGGGAGCGGGGCGGGGAGCTGCGGGAATGATCGAGAGAGATCGTACCAGGCACTCTGCCACTCCGGATCGAACGCAATTCAGGCATGCTGATAATAGCCCGCCCGGATGCGCCAGCGAGAGGATGAAGGGTTCTTGACGGTGTGAACGGATTCATTAGTACCAGGAAAGCAGAGAGTACTAGAAGCATTTCGCCTTTCAAGAAAAGAAAAGTTCCGTTAGACTTGCTTCAACAGCCCAAAAGGTTGTTGCAGAAATCGGAAACAACAAGCTGAGTGGCCTTTGAAAGCGATCAGGAAT
>JADYZL010000607.1 GCA_020853155.1 Bryobacterales bacterium | reverse complement strand
TTCATGTCGACGGCGAAGCCGATGCTGCGGGCGCATGTGGATACGCACTCGTTCATCCACTTCCTCCCGGCATTGCATCGCGATCTCGACTTTCCCGACGTTGCGACGCTCACCGCGCCCCGCGCACTGATGGTATTGCAGTGCTCCCGGGACGGATTATTTCCGATCGAGGGCATGCGGGAATCCATAACTCAGATTGCCGGTGGATTCCGCAAGGCCGGTGTGGCCGATCGATTTCGGGGCGAGTTCTACGATCACCCGCATATCTTCAGCCTCAACATGCAGAAGGATGCGTTTGCCTGGCTGGATCGCCATCTGCGCGAAGGCTAGCCGCGTGCCGCTCTACCGCATGACACGGCTGTACCGCACGGAACGGGGGATACGTCCATGGGCATGAGAGAGGAAATCGGCCGCGCGCTCATCGTGTTCGGTCTCGTGCTCGGCGCCGCCGGGTTCCTCTTTCTCTTTGCGGACCGGCTGCCGCTGGGGCTCGGGAGTCTGCTCGGAAAACTCGGGCGGCTGCCGGGGGACATCGTCTGGAAAGGGGAATCTTCCACCTTCTATTTCCCGATCGTCACCTGCCTCATATTGAGCGCCGTGCTGAGCTTGCTCTTCTGGTGGGTGGGCCGCCGCTAGATCCGCAAGCCCTCCCGCGACGATGGCCTAGAACGGGATATCGTCGTCGGACGCGGAGAAGTTCGAAGGCTGGCTCTGCGGCCCGTCCATGTCGTCGCCGCGGCTCTGGCGGCCTTGGCCCCCGGAGTAGCTCCCGCCGTCTTCGCCCCCACCGCCGAGCAGCATGATGTCGTCCGCCACCACTTCCGTGGTGTAGACGGTCTTGCCCTCGTTATTCTCGTAGCTGCGCGTGGTCAGACGCCCTTCCACGTAGATCTGCTTGCCCTTCTTCAGGTAATCCGCCACGCGTTCCTTACCCCAGGCGACGATGTTGTGCCAGTCGGTTTGTACCTTGTTCTCCCCGGTCTGGCGGTCTTTCCACTGGCGCGTGGTGGCGATGCTGAATGTGGTGCGGGCCTGCCCGGAAGGCGTGAACTTGGTTTCCGCGTCCCGCCCCAGGTTGCCGATCAACATGACTTTGTTTACGCTGCGAGCCATATCTTCGAGAGTATCTCATAGAAGCGCGCGGGTCGATTCCTCACCGGGTGGGGGATGCACCCCGCCGTGCGTTACGGGGGCGCGCGGCGAGCTAACGCGCGGTCACTCGCTGGGAGATGCCGAGCTTGTTCTTGAGGGCCACCTGGACGCTCTGGATGGCATTCACGTCCCCCTGCACCGGGAACGCCGCCCGCATGGAAAAGAGCCCGCCCGTCGAGGAAGCGCGGAAGAATGCGCCGAACACGTCGCTCACCAGCGCTTCGACACCCGAGGCGCTCCCGATCTGCTTCCCGCCGGCATCGAAGAAATAGAACGTGGCCATGGAGGCGGACCGGGTGTTATCGAAGCCGTCCACGTGGACCGTGAGCGTGCCGGGCGCGCGTTCCAAGCTGCCCGAAACCAGCTTGGGCGCATCCGAGCGAATACTTAACTGGGCCGAGTGCTCCCACTGGCCGAGAGTGGCCACCAGGCGGATCTTCCCCGAGGAAGCGCCCGTCTGGAACAGAGCCGCTTCGTTCGATCCGCCCGCGAACTGCGCCTTCGTGGCGCCGGCGGGGACACGGAAGGGGATGGTGCGGGAGCCCGTCGCGATGAACTGGATCTTCGCATCGTCCGGCATGCCTCCCTCATCGCCCTCGAAGATGAGGTTGAGCGTGCCCGTCACCGCCTGCGCCGCCGGGGAAACCAACTCGATGCGGGCGTCGGCCTGGCTGGTGCTATCCAGAGCCGTTGCCGAGGGCAGCAGCCGGAAATCGGGCGTCACCCCGGCCAAGCCATTGCCCACCAGTTTGATGGTGCGTCCATCCACGGTGAGCGTGGCGTTGCTCAGGCCGGTGCGCGAGGGCCGGAACTCCACTTTGAACTCGTAGAATCCATCCTTGGGCACCGTCCGGTCGCTTTCAGGCGCTTCGGCCAGCGACCAGGGCGCGGTTTCGCCTTGAAGCACCGGCGGAGCGATGACCACCGGCGCGCCGGTGCTATTCACGATGCGGTAGCTCTTGATGTAGCCCTCTCCCTGGCGGATGTTGCCGAAATCGGACGTGGATCCGTTGATGAGCTGGCGCTGCCCCAACGTATCGATCTCGTACATGGTGGTGCGCCCGGAAGCGGCGCCTCGGAGAGTGAACACGAGATTCGCCACCGTCAAGTACGCCGCATAGCACTGCGGCTTGGGCGGGAGGAAGCGAACTTCGAACACGTACTTGCCGCCCGAACCAAGCAGGCCGGGAGGCGTCTGCTGGTTCTTCATCCATTGAAATGCCGTCCCATTGATCCATCCGCTCTGCCCGCAAGGGTTCTGAATTCCGTTGACGGCCAGCCCGGAGATATCTTCACTACCGGAACCCACTCTGCGCAGCTCGAAGCGCAGATCCAGGATGTCGTTCTCGCGGAACGGGCTGATCGTATTCACATCCAG
>JADYZL010000606.1 GCA_020853155.1 Bryobacterales bacterium | reverse complement strand
GGAATCATCATCCTGAATGAAAACGAAGACCCGCCAACACACTGTCGCTACCGCGTCCGCAAAACGTGCCACCAAACGGCGCCCAAATTCTTTTGATCGCAGCCAGCACGAGTTGATCTGCAAAGCCCTCAAGGTTTCTCCCAAACCGAATGGGCGTGGGAACACAGCTTATGAAGCCGTCTGTGAGCTCCTTTACAAAGTGGACATGGCACTGGCAGCGAAGACATTGCCTGCTGCCCGAAAAGCCTTAAGCATTAGCACGGGCAGTTTGGAGGTCATTCCGCTTTATGGCCTCAAGTATGAAGCGAGTTAGCTCAGGCTGGTTGTCGAAAGTTGTCACAGCCGATGAATTTAGCTTCCCATCGGGAAAAATCGCTGCTTTTGTTTGCTCGTTCTAAACCATTAACCATCAACTAAGTCCTTGTCATTAAGGCAACTTAGCTTCGGTTGTCGTCCCGCTTTCGAATCCCCGTGGGGACGCCACTTTAAAACTCGCGCAACAAGCAAGAAGCAAAGGAGATGCATCCGATAAGGGTGCATCTCCTTCTTCGTTTCCAAGAGGCGGGGGCAAGCAGAACTTGCCCTTTTTAAGGATCGATGGGGAAGGAGGCCCAATTCCAACACGGGAGCGGGACGCGGAAACAAGTGGCAATGAGCCGTTGTTTTTTCCGGCAACTCTACAGACGGAGGAGGTGCACCTTCGCTCCGAACCAATTCAGGTAAAACCCTACCACTACCCTAACGGGAAGCTGGGTTTCCTAGTAATTGGGACGGTAGTGCCAAAGCAGAAGCCCTGGCGCAAGAAATGCCTCGATCCGGTCACAGCGCACAAGACCGCTGCGGAATGGGAAGACATTCGGATGCGCTACGGCGCAGCGAATCGGATGCGCCCTACGATATTCTCCGCCGAGCGCTTGCGAGACGCAGAAGAGGCATGGGCTGTCGCGAAGAAGCTAGGGTTTTCCACCCTTATGGACGCTGTTCTTGCGGCCAAACCCAAGGTCGACGCTACCGAGGAGAAAAATTTGCCTACGAAAACATACCAAGAACTGTTCGCCGCCTTTGTGCCCTACCACAAAGAGCACGCCTCAAAATCCCAGTCTGACAAGGTTCGTCAGGATGCTAAGCGCTTCGGCGACTTTGTGGGTTGGTCCACCGACATCAAGTCCATCGCGCTCCCGCACTTCACGGAGTGGCTTGGGAAGCCCACTACTACGGCCGAAAAGAAGACCTTTAACAATCGTCTCAACAACGTGAGCCGGGTTTTCTCTTGGGCGTGTGAACCGGCTCAAAAATTTCTGGAAGAGAATCCTGCAAATGCCATCGAGCGTTACAGCAACCGTGTGCTCGGCCAGGGCGCCCGCATGATCCTCTCACCCGAACGTTGCGCTGAACTGATGGCCTACATCGAGAAGCACCACAAAGAATGGGTTTTCCCGTTCGCGCTTTTGCTCTTCGCGGGCGTTCGACCCGGCTATCACGATGGCGAGATTCGCAAACTGATGGAATGCGCGAATCGCGACGGGATTGAAACCTACCTTTCCGGTGGGGTGCTTCACATCAGCGCCGAGATCGCAAAGGATCGTAGGGCTCGACAATTCCACCTGCCTGCCAACCTCATCGCTTGGGTTGAGAAATACATGCCTACTAAAGGCCAGTTTGCGTTAGGATCGTCCGAAACCTACGCCGAGATCCGCTCAAAGTTCCGGATTCCTCACGACGGCCTTCGGCACACATCGATTTCCGCGCACATTGCGATGCACAACGCCTTTGCAGTTGCTGCGGTGGAGTTTGGTAACAGCGAAACCATCATCCGGCGGCATTACTACTCCCGGATGACCAAGGCGCAGGCTGGGGCATTCTATTCGATCTTGCCGCGGACGACGCGTTAAAGGAGTTGAAGCAGGTCCGCCTCCCCAAACCGCACCTAATTGGTGCGGTTTGTTTTTCAACGTTCACCAAGGCTCGTGGGCGCCACCAATTCGAAGGTGACTTCCCCGCGACCCCAACGAATCGATCCATCGAAACCGCGCACCACTACGCGAAGCACCGGCCCTATTATTTCGCCTATTGCGCCCGGCATTTCGACCGCCTCAATCCGTATTCCTTCGACGCGGCAACCGGGAGTAACAGCCAAAAGTATGGCGAGAGCGTCAGCCGCGCGACTCGAATCCGAATCCTTAGTTTTGATGGAAACCAGTAGGCGCTGCCCCGTTCCGTAAACGTGAACGGTGTCAACGGATGCGATCCCAGCCATAGCTGCGTCGTGGGCGTGAAGGCCGTTGGTCATCCCAACGCGGTAGAGACTCCTCTGTATAACATCTGTGATGTCTGAGGTAAACGGAGTAATCTCTACGCGACCATCCGTAACGGGTAATACTCCGCCGTGAAAGAAGTCGTCGATAGCAGTTCGGAGCCGCTCCCGTTCTGTCGGCGGTGGAGTCGCTCCCGGGCCTTCGGCGGCGGGCATGAGGGTAAAATCGTTAGGTAAGGCCTGATGCGCGGGAGCGACGGGAACGGCTCCCGGAACGTTTTGTGCGTTAAGGGATTCAGTATCCGGATGCAGCGCTCGCCGAATGGAAGGATTCTCGGCTGTCTCCAGTGGGATCTCGGGGAGGTGGCGCGGAAGCAGCCAGAGAACAGTCGCTGCCGCCACACTGAAAGCACAGGCGAGGATCAGTAATTGCCAAGACCACCGCCTTGGCTGTCGGGGTGTAGCTGACGGTGGAATGGTGACCGGGCCGTTGGGTTCCGCCACGGCCTCGGTCATCCGTAGGCCCTCAATCGCGTGCTCAACAGATCCGATCCAGGGCGAACCCCGCCCGCGGCCGCGGATCTTCCCATGACGAAGCAAAAAATTTGCGGAGTCGGCAGTGTGTGCGATGGAAATCGCCAATTCTTGCTTGAGTGCCGGCGTGAGGGCCTGAACCCGGCGGATGGTTTCATGACGGCGTTGTTCTTTGGTTTTCACCCACGTCCCTATGCGCTGATCGGCCCAGAATCAAAATGCGTTCTGTAGATGTGCAGGATACCAAAAGTCCACTAGGGGCATTTTGGCGTTTTCGAAAAAAGGCCTTGGCGCTCCCTTCCGCTTATTCCCAAGAGGGGGTATGAGCATGCAGGTCATCACCCCCGAATGTTACGTTCGAAGCGACGTCCAGAGGCTCGTTGATTATCGGAATCCCAACGACGATTACCACAAGCGGAAGGCCGCGGGCCGCGATCCTAACGGATTTCGCTCACCCCAACCGGAATTCTGGAAGGGCTGCGTGCACTTTGCTCACCGAGGTTTGGCAGGAGCCGACAGTATTTCCGATGACCAGGCTCAAAGTCGCTTCGTCGAACTGGCGTTGCCGACCCTGTGTGACGTCCGTGGGCGCGTGCGCCCGCGAACTATAAAACTTGGAATCTATAACCCCCCTTCGGACTTCCAAGCCAAGCTCCGGGCTCTGCCGCCAGCGGTGAGAACGGAACTGGTTTCTGAGGCATTTCGAGAATTTCAAGTAGAGTGCGCAAAGGTCTTTCAGGGACCAATGATCACATGGTCCCATCCCGACAAGATCCGGATGCACTTCGAGAAACTTGCGCTCCTATACGAATCGGTAGGCCGCAGAAAATACAATTGGGCAAAGGGGCTTCGCGCCGACGGAGCTGGAACAACAACCTACGCAGAGTTGGAACACGAGCATCCTTGGGCTTGTGACGGTTTTAACAGCCGCATCGCCGGCAACATGGCACGGTTCTTTAGGGATCGGTTCCGGGAGATCGAACTTAAGATGAACGAATCACAACGAGAGGCTTATGAAAGGAACGTCCGGCTCCAGCACGTCATTCTTGAACTAACCATGCATGAGCATTCACAGCGCAATCGAATCCGGAGAGGCCATCACCGCCCACTTTGGCTCGAACGCCTCGTGAGGGCCTGGGCGGAGGCGCCTGGTGACGAGTCGATTGAGCACAAAATCAACAGTTACAGGGAGATCGGGCTCATCGATTCCCGGGGTATTCCCTGCGTGATCCCCGCAATGGCCAAAGCCGGCAGCGACTATCTGAGAATTGTTGCAGAGGCGAAGCGCTCGCCAGGATCCTCTGGCCCATTGCCGCCATCCCGAGAGGCGTGGCTCGATTTTTGGATTCGAATGCTTCGGAGGGAGCGCCGGCGGAAAGGTTACCTCAAGCAAAAGCGGATCGAAGCAGCGTCCTGGATTTTTCAACGTCCGCGATCTCCTGACGACGTGATTCAGTTCGCGGGCGAAGTTTTCGAGG
>JADYZL010000605.1 GCA_020853155.1 Bryobacterales bacterium | reverse complement strand
GGCGGTCGATCGCGTTATCGAATTCGTTGGGGTCCTTCCGAAGATCGTAAAATTCGAGCGCCGGCCTGGACGTTTCAAGCAGCCGCGTTTGCTGCTGCGTCAATCCACCGCGCCGGCCCCAGCGCTGGATCGCCGCCCAGCTTGGAGAATCTTCGAGATCCCACGATGGCCGGTAGCCCAACTCGGGTCTGGCATTAAAGATCAACTTGAACTGGGCCGTCCGCACGGATCGCATCGGGTCATACGTGTCGTGCCAGTTCCGCTCGCCGTACACCGCATCTCTAGCCTCGTACGCCTCTCCTCGAAGCAGCGCTAGAAAGCTCCGGCCCTGCATCTTCGCGGGCTGCCCGATACCCGCCGCCGCCAGCCATGTCGGGGCCAGATCCACATGGTTCAACAACTCTTGCCGCACCGTCCCCTGCGCAATCTCGCCGGGCCACCACGCGATCATCGGAACATGCAGCCCCGGATCGTAGAGCGTCCCCTTCGCGCGTGGAAAGGGAAGACCATTGTCCGCCGTCATAATCACCAGCGTGTTCTCAAGCAGACCCCGCGAACGCAGCAAATCGAGAAGCTCACCGCACTCCGTATCGAAACGGGAGATTTCGTCGTAATAGAGCGCCAGATCCTTGCGGACGGCCAGGTCGTCCGGCAGATACGCCAACACGGTCACCTTCGCTGGATCGTGCGGAGGCGTCACCGCACCCGGAGCATACGGCCGGTGCGGATCCGTCGAGCCAAACTGTAGGAAGAACGGCTTGCCCGCGGGCAGCGTATCGGTAAATGCGGTGAACGGAGCCTTCGCATCGCCGTAGAAATCGAGCTTCCGCTGAAAATCTTCCCCCTGGTGATGCTTGCGGAAGATCCCCGTGAAATAGCCGCGCTCCCGCAGCAGGTCGAGCACGGTGGTCTCCCACGGCGGCATGGGCGTATGCAGCCGCGAGGTGGAGATGGTGTGCGGCGTGCAGCCCGTGAAGATCGCCGAACGGTTCGGGCTGCACTGCGGAGACGCCACGAACGCGTTGGTGAAGCGCATGCCCTCGCGCGCCAACTGGTCGAGCCGCGGCGTCCAGATATGCGCATTGCCATAGCAGCCGAGGTCCGGCACGCTATGGTCGTCCGAAATCAGCAGCACGAGGTTGGGCTGTGCAGAGGGCGAAGTGGCCTCCCCCCGCGGAGCCTGCGCCGGGGCTTCTCCAAGCCCCACCGCCAGCGCCGCACCCCCGGCCGCGGACCCAGCCAAAAAACGCCTTCGAGCAAAGCTAGCGTTCATCACGCTAACGAGTATATGCATTTCCCTCCGGCCCGGCATCCTACCCGAAAGGATGCCGGGCCGGAGGTTTCGAAACACCCGCTAGAACGTCAGCCGCAGCACGATCTGCCCCTGCCGCTCATTCTGAGCGCTCGTAATCTCCCCAAACGTGGCGCTGTTCACCGTCCGGTTCGGCCCGTTGAATTGCGGCGTATTCGTAAGGTTCAGAAACTCGCCGCGAATCTCGAACTTCAAGACCTCTCCAATCGGGATCTCCTTCTGGATGGAAATGTCGTATTGCTTCTGTGCCGGGCCGCGCTCGGTCCCGTTCCCGGCGCTGCCGAACGTCCCCGCCTTGGCGATGGCATACGCCGTCGTGTCAAACCAGCGCGAGCGCGGGCCCACCTCGCCCAGCGTGCCGCCCGTTGCGATGCGGTCCGCGCGCGCGCCGCGCGAAAGGGTGTTGGAGTTATCCGGGCCGCGAATCGTCAAGGGGAAACCGGAGCGTAGCGTGAGAATGCCGCCGATCTGCCAATTCCCGATGATGTAATCGAGCGCCCCCGGCATTCCCGAGCCAAGCCACCTTCCCTTTCCTATCGGCACATCCCACACGTGGCTGACGTTGAACATGTGCGTGGCATCGAAGTAGGTTGGCCCCCACTCCGCCTTCTGGTCGTAAAGATTCTGCCAATACGCGGATTGAGATCCCGCTTGGCCGCCCTCTCCGTAATAGCCGATCGCGTCGCTCATCCCCTTCGAGAACGTGTAGTTCGCAAGCAGTTCCAAGCCGCCTCCAAACCGCTTGCGATAGGTCGCCTGCATCCCGTGATATTGCTGATTCCCGTTCGACGCCGTACCCGAAATCTGCGTAATGCGGTTCAGCAGCGGATTCCCGCTCAGGAACGGGCTCGCCTGCACCGTACCGTTCGGTTGCAGGATGCGTTGGCGATAAGGCATCGGCACCACAAGGCGATGGCCCTTCTGCCCGATGTAACCCACCGTGAATACGGATTCCGCCGGCAATTGGTATTCAAGCGTCAGGTTCCATTGCTGCGTATTGGCGGGCCTTACAAACGGGTCCCACAAACGGATATTCGTGCCGGAGAAGGGATCCGCCGCGCCCAGCGCCGTCAGGCCTTGCGTGAGCGTGGAGCCAGGCAGTTGGAACGAAGGGCTATCGTAGCGCCCTTCAAACTCCTGGTTGAAAGGCGGGTTCAAGGGCAATCGCAGATTGGTTCCCGTACCTTCCATGAAGCTCGAAATCGTGTACGCTCCGCGAACCACCAGCCGGTCCCGGGCAGACCACGCGAAGCCGACCCGAGGCTGGAAATCCTTGGTGAACGGCTCGTAGAGCGCCCGGCTGTTGCCGTCCTTTCCGGCCAGCAGTAGCTTGCCAGAGAACATCTCGAAGTTCGCCTGCCGGTCTTTCACTTCGACAAGCGGGGTGTGGTATTCCCACCGGATGCCCAGGTTCAGGGTCAGGCTGTTATGCACCCGCCAATCGTCCTGGAAATACACTCCGCTAATCCACTTCCGGTGGCCCCATGTGCCGCTCTGCAAACCGCGCCCCAGCGTCTCCGGCAAACCCAGCAGGAAGTCCGCGTCGGACCATGCGAACTGGCTCGAGGTCTGCCCCGTGAAGCGTCCGCTGAATGCCATGAAACCGGTCCGCCCGTTGTTACCCGCGAAGAACGTATTCATCTGCTGACGCAGCAACTGCCCGCCCATCTTCATCATGTGGCGGCCCCGCATGATCGTGAGGTTGTCCATGTACTGATAGGTGGTGTTCGCGAAAAGCTGCTGTGTTCCGATATTCGAGTTCCCGATATTGCTCAACAGGCTGTTACTAAACTGGATGCTCAGCAATCCCGGGCTATTGACTCCCGCGATCCCATACTTCGCATTCAGATCCTCGAATCCCTTATCCGTGCCGCCATTGAATAGCGTGATCCGGTTCACGCCCACGCGCGCTTCGTTCACCAGAGTGGGGGAGAATGTGTGCGTCCAGTTCACCACACCCGCCTTAAATGGGGATTCATTGAACGTCCCGAAGATCAGTGGGAACGAATTAGTCCCAGGATTGCTCTGCGTACTCTGCGAATAACGAATCGATACATCGTTCCGGTCGTTCGGTTTCGCATCCACCCGCACATCACCCTGGTCCAGCGTGAGCTTGCTGGTGGCGACGTTCAGTTGGTTGAAGCGGAGGTCGTTATTCAGCGGCGCGGGGTAATTGGCGCTATCGCCCAGCAGCGCCTTCGCCGAAGGGTTAATCATCGCCCCTGGAATTTGGTTATTGGGGAACGGCGCCCGGGTTCCTCCCGGCAAGGGGCTGAACGGATTATACAGTTGTACATTGCTTCGCCCCAGCTCCTGTTGCAGGTTCAGCAGACGCGAGAAATCCCCGTTCCGGAACGCAACCGGCATCACCGTGGGCGTGCTGATGGCAGACGGGAACGGCCGCCGCAACCCCATGTAATCCACAAAGAAGAAGAGCTTGTTTCTTCCATCAAAGAACTTGGGGATGAACACCGGGCCGCCCAAAGTGAACCCGAACGAGTTGTACCGCACGGGAACGCGGGCAAGGCTCTTCCCGGTGGATGGGTCGATATTCCAGTTCCGCGACCACGCATTTGCGTTCAGTTTGTCGTTCTTGAAGAAGTGGAACACAGACCCATGCAAGTCGTTCGTCCCACCCTTGAGCACCACGTTCACGACGCCGCCCTGAAAATTCCCAAACTCCGCGGACGCATTGTTCGTGATCATCTTTACTTCGGCGATGGAATCCGGATTGGGCTGGTACGACGTGAGGTTGTCGGAAACCTGGTTGTTGTCGATGCCATCGAGCAGGAAGTTGTTCGCCTCCTTGCGGTTCCCGTTCACATAGGGGCGTCCCCCTCCCGAGGTGCGCCGGTCATTGTTGAAATCCGCGGGGTTCGTCGTGGTGACTCCGGGCGTTAGCAATAGGGTGGAGATATAATTCCGGCTGAGCAGCGGCAGGTTCTCGATCTTATTGGCCGTGATCGTACTCCCGACCACCGTCGTGTCCGTCTGCAGCAAAGGCTGCTCGCCGGTGACCTCTACCGATTCACTAATGGCCCCAACCTCCATCACGACGTTGAAGCGCGCCCGTTGGTTCACTTCAAGCGAAATGTTCTCCCGCAGCGCACTCTTGAATCCTTGCGATTCCACGCGGATAGTGTAAGTCCCCGGAGGGATGCGCGGATAAAAGTACACGCCCGCCTCATTCGTCTTGGTTGGATATGTCAAGCCTCGCGTTGCCTCTACAATGCTAACGTCCGCTCCGGCAATCGCTGCCCCGGAGGGGTCGGTCACATTTCCGGTAAGACTCGCGCTAATCTCCTGGGCGTTCGCCGCCATCCACCCTAAGACCAGGGCAATACTCAATACCAAAACATGTAAACTAACCTTACTTAAACTGGGAAGTGGTTTCCAAGTGAACATGCAAGCACCCCTTTCGTGGGGTCAGAATAGCAGGGTTTATCAGGCTGGTAAATCCCATATTTCAGAACGCACAATTAAGCGTCATTTATTTAACACTTGTTCATCAATGACGCCGATACCCTCCCCAAGCTCAACACCGGCAATTCCGCATCCCCGCGCCCCCTCGCCCGCATCACACACCAAACAGACCGTCCCCGAAACCCCACCGTCCCCGAAACCCCAGCCGGTATTGCTGGCGGGAAGTCTGGCAGTGGGGGAGCCTAGGGCATGGGAACGATACGGCATCGCCACGCGGACCCTTTGCTTCCGCGGTAAACGTCGAATACGCCCGGCACCGGTTTGTTGCCAGCGCCTTTCCATTCCCGGATGGCGTACCAGGATTCCTTAAGGCCGACGAGCATTTCCGGGCCGGTGGATTCCACTGCCCATAAAGCCGGATGCCCATAGGCGTTCTTCTGAGCCATCGTGAGGTCATAGAAACCCATGGAGTCCCAGGTAAAGGACTTCGGCATGAAACGCTTTGGCTGGGT
>JADYZL010000604.1 GCA_020853155.1 Bryobacterales bacterium | reverse complement strand
GCGAATGGAAATATAGGGGATAGAGCAGCACATCGTAAGCCGGCTCGCCTTCGCCCAGCCATTCGCGCACCAACTGTTCCGCCGACTTTTCTTCCCCTTCGAACAGCATTGTCGCCGCGTAGAACAACCCGCCCGGCTTAAGGCGCTCTGGAATCCCGCGCACGAGGGCTTCCGTAATCTCCATGCCGGTGGCGCCACCGCCGTAGTAAATCTCGGCCGCGCTCAGCGTCGGCATGTAAGGCGGGTGCGCCACGATGCGATCAAACTGTCCCTCCAGCCCTTCGTAGCTTGCCCCTTGAATCGCCCGCATCCGGGATTCGCCGTTCAGCTTCGCGACAAAGCGCGCGAACGCCACGGATCGGTCCGCCAGATCGCTCGCCACGACTTCTTTCGCAAATCCGCTCGCCAGAAGCGCCGCCGGACCGCAACCGGCGCAGACTTCCACGAACCGTTCGCAGGATGTGCGCGGCAGCAGACTAAGAAATCGATGGCCCGTGGCGGCCAGCGGACAAAACACGACATCGTTCGGCTGCGCCCGCCGCTCTTCTTCCGTCCCCGCCAGCCGGTCCGAGGCTACCCAATATGCGCCACCGCTGGGGCCCGCCGCCGCAATTCCATCCGCCAGCGGATACACCGCGGCGAGCGAGCGGAGAGCTCCTTCATGCTCTTTGCTGTAGCCAAGCAGATTCACGGCGAGCGCCGCGTCCACAAACGAGTCTCCGAGGAGGCTCCGCAACTCCCGCTCCGTAATCACGCGGCTCCACAGGAACAGATGGCACAAGGCCGAGAGCGGACCTTCGAGAGCCATAGTCGGAGAGAGCACCGCATCCCCGAGACGCACCAAAGCTCCCAGATCCTCGATGTTCGCGTAAGCGCAAACTTCCTTGTCGTAATACCGAGCGGCGTGGAACCCCTCGCGCAACGCGGTATAGTGAGAATCGTCCGCATCCGCACGCGGCGGCGCGGGGAAAACAGCCTCGCTCATCCCCTGTCCCTCATCCGGATCTCGCCGGCTAACCCTTCAGCATGAAGTAGGCCACCATTAGCACGAGCACGACGGCGATCACCGTCACCAGCACCGTGGCGACGATAATGATCTTGCTCGCGCCTCCTCCCGCGGCCGGAGCCTGCTGGCCGGGAGCAACCGGGGACCCGCCACCTACCTGCACCGGGGGAACCTGCACGCGAGGCGATCCCACGTATGGCGTCGACACGTGGGGCCCTTGCACGTATGGCCCGCTCACTTGGGGACCCTGGAAATGCGGGCCGGAGATTCCGCTGCTTGAGATCTGCGGCCCGCTCATGTGCGGACCCGACATGCGCGGACCCTGCACATACGGTCCGCTCACGCTAGGCGTGGACATCGGAACACCCAGATTTACTTGCATGCCGCCACCGCCGCCACCGGCGGCACCGGCCGGAGCGGGCGCGGACCCCGGCTGCCCGCCTGGGTTCGCCATTGCCTGCTTCACTTCGTCGCCGGAAATCATCCGCGTGTATTCGCCGGGGCCCTGCTCCACCGGCGCCGCGGGCGCGGCCGGTTCAGGAACAGCCTGGAAGAAGGACGTGGCGCCTTTCGAATACCCACTGCTGTACGCGGGAAGGTCCGGCGACGGCGCGACCACTTCCTGATGCTGGGGCGCCACGGGGGCCGCGGGAATTTCTCCCGCCTGGAAGTAGCGGGTAAAACTCGGCTCCTCGCCTCCGGATGGGGCTTGGGGCGATGCGAAACCAGCACCGGGAACGGGTGGGAGAAATGCGCCCGAATCCGCGGGGACGGGAGCGGACGGGACAACGCCGCCCTCCGCTGCCCGGAACATGCTCGTGAACGATCCCCCGGCTTCCGCGGGTGCTGGGGCGGCGGGGGGAAGCGGTGCCCCGGAAGCTACCGGTGCTGCCTGTTCCACCTTGCCAGGGTCCGCCGCCATGTAGAGGTTCGTAAAAATGCCCGGATCCTTCGGCTTCTCCGCCTTGGATGCCATCTCCGCCGCGGAAAACATCCGGGTGAATTCACCCACCGGCGGCTCTGGCGCGGCATTCTTCTTGTCTTGCGCGGACGCGGCGGGTTTCCCCATCGCGGCCACTTCCTGCTTGATCTTATCGACGTCGCCGGGTTGGAAAAACTTCGTAAACTCTCCAGGTTCCTGTCCAGGCATGGCGGGCCTCTCCTTCTCCACGGGGGTGGCGGCTGCCGCTGCCGCCGGCGGGGAAGGCGGAGCGGCTGGGACAATGGGGACCACCGGGGCAGAGGGGGCGGCCGCCACGGGTGCGAAAGCGGCCGGGGCCGCCGGATCGGGACTCGCAAAAAGCATGGTGAACTCGCCAGGCTCCTCGCCACCTGCCGCCGGCGGCGCGAACGCCGCGGGTGGCGCCGGGGCCGCTGGAGCTACCAGATTTGGCTCACGCATTACGGGCATCTCCCCCGTCGATACGTAAGTTTGGGAAAAACTGCCGCTCTGCAGCGGGTTCCGCGCGGGCTTGGCCGTTTCGTCCGCTGATTTCTCGCTCGCGACGAAACGGATGGGGCCTTTCGCCGGAGATGCGCTCGAAAAGCGCTCCGCCTCCGCCGCTTCGGAGATCTCCGCGCTCTGCTGCGATATCGCGTCGTCCGGAACCGCTGCCGACTCTTCCTTCACCGTTGCGGGTTCCACCCCAATGGGCGCGGCAGCCATGGGCATGGCAATGGTGCTTTCGAGTGAATCTTCGTCCGCCTTCGAAGGCGCAGCCTCTTCCGGCGCAGCCTCAAACAGACGGGTAAACTCCCCAGGCTCTGCATCGGCCTGAACCGCGGGGATGGCATCGGCCGGTCCGGTGAGACCGCCCACTTGCAAATCCGCCGTCTCATCGAACGAATCCACCGGCGCTGCCGGTGAGGCGGCTGGCGGCAATGGCGACGGAGCCGGGGACCCTTCCAGAGTCTCCGCATCTGCTGCCGAAAGATCCGCGGAACGGAAAGCCATCGTGAACTCGCCGGGCTCCTCCGCCTGTGCCGCCGGGGATTCAGCGAGCCTTGCTTCCGGGGCCGCAAACGCGGGCGGAGCCGGTTCCGTTGCCGGGATCGCGGGTGCTTCGGCCTTCGCGGCAGGCTCTGCCGCCTTTTCCGGCGGCTTGGCGGCCATGAAGAGACTGGTGAATTCTCCAACCTCCGGTTCCGTCGCAGGTTCCTTCGCAGGTTCCGCGGAATCGACGGGCGTAGCTCTTTCCGGCATCGATTCCGGAGCGGCAGCCATATAGAGGCTAGTGAATACGCCAGGGTGCGGCGGCGCTGCCGGGGCCGACGGAGTTGCGGGCTCCTTGACCGGCGCGGGCTCCGCATTGGGGGCTTCCGCGGGCGCATCCTCCGAATTCGCGGCCATGTAGAGGCTCGTGAACACTCCCGGGTGCGGCGGTGCCGCGGGCTTCGCTTGCACGGCTGGGGCGGCCGGTGCATCCGCCGCGGCATCGGGAGCGGGCACCGGAGTGGGCAGGGCATCCGCCGCGCGGAACAATCTTGTAAATTCGCCCATGGGCTCCCCTGCCGGCGCCGGGCTCTCCTTTGGCGCGGCCGATGCGTGCGCTTCCGGGGGAGGTGTCGCGAAGACCGGCGCCGGGGTTGGCGCGGGCACGGGCGCGGATTTTGGCGGAACGCCGATCCCGGCCGTCGCCGCTCCGAACATGGCCGTGAACTCGCCGTGCGCCGGCTCGGCGGCAACGGGCGGAACGGGCGTCCGGGCATCCGGGGAAACTTCGGCGCTCGCCGAAGCAATCGGCGCGGCGGCGGGCGGGGGCGCGCTGAACACCGGTGGGCCAGGCGTCATTGCCGGCTGCGCGGCGGGCATGCCCACACTTGCCACGCGAGCCACCACGCAGGGTGACAGCCCGAACACGCCGCCATCCACCTGCGTTTCCCCGGCGCCCAGAGATTTCGCCAGCGAACCTTGCGCCACCTCCGATAGTGCCTGGCCGCCACTCACCTCACCCGTGTATAGATAGAGCACAACGGCTTCGCCCGTGCTCCGATCCATCCCCTTCCAGGCCTGGATCTCTCCATCCCGAATCAGTTCCGTTCGATTGTACCTGGCTGCCAGATTCATGTGCCCGATTGACCTCAATTCCTTTCGATCATGCCACCTGAGGGAGAATCCTACAATATCCGATTCCCGGCCCGCAGGCAGGCCCGAATCGATCCCGATAAATTCTTCTCAAGTTATTCCGTTGCCCCGTGGGTGCCGGAGGGCCTACCGATCCAGCGGCCCAACCCCTCATTTGCCGCGCACACCCCCGGCTTGCCCTTCCAATAGGACCGATTTTCTCGCTTCTGTTAAGGTAAGCGTCCTTTTTCCCCAGGAAGGACCTGCCCTTTTCAATGGGTCTATATAATACTGATACGGAAGACAACACTGGCCGCCTTCGCCATCCAGTCCGGCAATCGCTCGCGAGACGCAAATGCCCTCGCCCGTTATGCCATGGTGAATGCCGGGACCAAGTTTCCTGGACCGTATGAAACATCTATCCAAAGTGGTGTGGGAAGAGGGAATGTACCTGGGGCCGCACCATTTCCAGGCGCAGAACCGCTATCTCGAAGACGCCATCCATTTCACCGCCGGATCTCT
>JADYZL010000603.1 GCA_020853155.1 Bryobacterales bacterium | reverse complement strand
TTTTCAACCCATCCCTGTGATTCACGGCAACCTCGCCTGCCATGGCTTCCGGTTCGGCAATATCGCCTACCTCACCGATTTCAGTTCCATTCCCGATAGCTCTCTCTGCATGCTGCGAAACCTGGACACCGTCTTCCTGGATGCCGTGCGGCACAAACCGCACCCAATGCATTCCACCGTCGAGGCGTCTCTCCACTTGGTCGAATTGCTGCGCCCAAGGCAAGCCTATTTCACGCACCTATCCCACGATCTTTCCCACGCCCTCACCGAAGAAACGTTGCCCCCGCATGTGCGTCTCGCCTATGACGGGCTCACCGTGCACTCCCCCCGGATACTCCAGGAAGCGGAGGCAGCCGGATGAACGGAGAGGGGAATCCCCTGGCCCTGGAAGATCTGGTGCGGCTTGGGCGAAAGCCACGCGCCCTTACGATCGGGAATTTTGACGGCGTCCATTGCGGTCATCAGGCCCTGCTCAAGGCCCTCGCTTCGTATGCCGGCCGCGCTGGCCTCGCTCGCTGCGCCGTCACGTTTCACCCTCACCCGGCATCCATCGTCGCGCCGGAACGCGCGCCACGCCTGCTCACAAGCCTTGAAGACCGTGTCGCTCTGTTGCGGCATTTCGGCGCGGATGAAGTCGTCGTGCTTCGCTTCGACGAATCCCTCGCGCGCATGGACCCCGCGAGGTTCGCCACCGAAATCCTGTCGCAAGCGCTCGGTGCGCAGCACGTGGTGATCGGAGACAATTTCCGCTTCGGCAATAAACAGGCCGGAACCGCCGCGCTGCTCCGGGATTTGGGCGGCGCATTAAACTTCAGCGTCGATGTCGTGCCGCTGGCCCATTGGCGCGGGTTACCCGTGAGCAGCTCTGAGATCCGCCGTTTGTTGCTCGCCGGAAATGTGGCCCGCGCGGCGCGGCTGCTCGGCCGGCCCCATGCGCTCAAGGGCTCGATTGTCCATGGCCGCGGCGTTGGCTCAAAGCAAACCGTCCCTACGCTCAATCTCGCCCCGGTGGAGGAAGTGGTTCCGGCGAACGGCGTCTACGTCACCCGGACTTATGATGCGGAACACGGCATCGCATACCCGTCAATCACCAATGTCGGCATCCGCCCCACCTTCGAGGACGGCCATCCCGAGCGAAGCATTGAGACCTTCCTGCTCGGCCCATTGCTCGCGGAACCGGCCCGTATCGAACTCCAATTTCTGCACTGGATCCGTGCCGAGCGAAAGTTTGAGAATCCGGAACTGCTGCGCGCGCAGATCCTTCGCGACGCCGCCCGCGCCCAGGCATACCACCGGCGCGCGATGAAGTGGCGCCCGGAAGCGTGCGTCTTCCAAAACGCCAGCGCGGAATAGCGGCGCCAGTATGCCCCTGCCCCCCCGGAATTGCCCCCTTCCAGTTGCCCTTCCCCAGCCGGAAATGAAACGATAGAGCGAGCATGGGCAAGCGCCTCAGCGGGATCTTTACTCCAATGCTCGTCCCCTTGGACGAGCGCGGCGATTTGAACGAACCCGAGTTCCGGCGGTTCATCAACTGGTTGATCGCGAGCGGCGTGAACGGGCTCTACCCGAACGGATCCACCGGCGAGTTCACGCGGCTCACGGCGGAAGAGCGGCGGCGGATCGTCCGGATCGTCTGCGACGAAGTGAAGGGGCGCGTGCCGGTACTGGCGGGCGCGGCGGAAGCCAACGTCAAGGAAACCCTGGCCGCCTGCGAACTCTATCATTCTTACGGGGCCACCGCCGTGGCCATCGTCTCGCCGTTCTATTACAAGCTGAGCGCGGAAAGCGTCTACGCACATTTCCGGGAGATTGCCCTCCATTCGCCCATCGATGTCACGCTCTATAACATCCCGATGTTCGCGAGCCCCATCGATGTGCCCACCATCCAGCGGCTCTCGGAATTCGAGCGGATTATCGGCATCAAGGATTCCACCGGCGATGTGGCCTTCATGCTGCGCATGATTTCCGCGGTCCGCCCAAACCGGCCCGATTTCACGTTCCTCACGGGATGGGATTGCGTGCTCGTGCCCATGCTCGTGGCCGGGGTGGACGGCGGAACCAACGCCGCGTCGAACGTGGTTCCGGAGTTGATGCGCCGCCTCTACGACCTCGCCAAGGCCGGGCAGTATGAACCGGCGATGGAGTTGCAGCGGCGCGTTCTCGAATTGTTCGATCTGATGCTCTATCAGTTCGAGTTTCCCGACGGCTTCCGCGCCGGGGTGGAGATGCGCGGCTTCGACTTTGGACGCTCCCGCCAGCCGCAAACCGGAAGCCAGTCCGCCGAACGCGCCCGGCTCAAGGACACGCTGCAATGCTTGGTTTCCGATGCCGGCCTCGTGCCGCCGCCACCGGGTGGCTGCCCTGTGCCGGCTTCCGGCGCGGCAAACAGCGCCATTCCATCCAAGCAAGTGGAGCAAATCGTATTTGATGTGCTCGATATCCTTCGCCAGCGAGGCGTCTTGTGAGCGAGGCGCTGGGCCTCGCCGAGGTCGTGGGCTGGAGCGCATCGATGGTCGTCCTCGATACGCTCGAGAAAGCGGCCCACGTGCGTCTGCTGCAAGTGGAGTTTAACGACCTTGCCGGAGCGATGATCAAGATCGCGGGGCCGCTGGGCGCGGTTCGCAGCTCTCTCGACGCGGGCAAGTCCGTAGCCGATGCCATGCGCGTGCGCTCCACCATCCACGTGATCCCGAACCCGGAACCCGCCGCCCGTCCCGGCTGGGATGCGCAACCCGAGTTCAACCCCTTGATGGAACAGGCCGTAGTGAAAATTCCAGCTCTTGAGACGGAGGAAGCAACGATGAGTGACCAAGCCGGATTTGCCGTCGGCCTGATTGAGACCCAGGGCTTTACCGCGATTTTTGAAGCGATCGATACCGCGTGCAAAGCGGCGAACGTCGAAGTGCTAGCCCGGGAAAAACTCGGCGGAGGCTATATCACCGTGGTCATCAAGGGCGATGTCGCCGCCGTCAGCGCCGCCATCGAGGCAGGCAAGG
>JADYZL010000602.1 GCA_020853155.1 Bryobacterales bacterium | reverse complement strand
GTCCGGTGTCCCCAGCATTCCACCGCCTTGCGTCACGCTGGAGGCATGGGCGATCTTGGCGATCCCGAAATCGTTGATCCGCACGCGCCCGTTGGGGGTCACCATGATGTTCGGCGGCTTGATGTCCCGGTGGATGATGCCCCGGCTATGGGCAAAGTCGAGCGCTTCGGCGATTTGCCGCAGTAGGGAGAGCAGGGTCTCCCGCGAGAGCTCCCGGCGATTCTCGAGCATGCGCTCGAGGCTGTCGCCCTCGACGTATTCCATCGAGATATAGGAGAGGCCGTTCTGCTCGTCGACGTCGTAAATGGTGACGATGTTCTCGTGGGAGAGAATCCCAGCCGATTGCGCCTCCCGCACCAGCCGCTCCCGCAGCCGCTGCAGCTTCTCCGCATCGGCGAAGTCGCTCAGCCGGATGGTCTTGAGGGCCACGGATCGCCCGATGCGCGTATCGCGAGCCAGATAGACCACGCCCATCGCGCCACGCCCGAGTTCGCGCTCAATTTCGTATCGCCCAATCTGCTGCATACGCGTTGCCATTGTAACGCAATAAATACGCCAACTGCCTGAAAAACAAGGGCGCGAAACGGGTCTGAAATGGCTCATTGCTACAATGGAAGCGCATGATTCAAACGCTTTTTGGGTCCGTACCGCAGGAACCCACCTTCTTCGAAAAGCTTCAGCAAGGGATCCGCAAGACGCGCGAAGGCTTGGCCGGGAAGCTCGAAGACCTTTTCGCCGGCAAGAAGGTGATCGATGCGGACCTCCTCGACGAACTGGAATATGTGCTGATCGGTGCGGATATCGGTGTCCGCACGACGGGCGAGATTCTCGAATCCGTGAAGCAGAAGCTCGACCGCAAGCAGTTGAAGGAGATCGACGAACTACGCACCGTCATCCGGGAGCACTTGCTCGATGTGCTGCGCCAGCCAGAGCGCCCGCTGCCCCAGGTGAAGCAGCCGCCGGCGGTCGTGCTGGTGATCGGCGTGAATGGCGCGGGTAAGACGACCTCCATCGGCAAACTCGCCGCGCGCTACAAACTGGAAGGCCATTCCGTGCTTCTCGCCGCTGCCGATACGTTCCGCGCCGCGGCCATTGAGCAGCTTGAAGTCTGGGGCCAGCGGACTGGCTGCGACGTAATCCGGCAGAAGCAGGGGGCGGACCCGAGCGCCGTCGTTTACGACGCCATCCAGGCCGCCATCGCCCGCAAGGTGGATTACATCATCGTCGATACGGCAGGGCGATTGCACACCAAGGATAACCTGATGGCCGAACTCGAAAAGATCACGCGCACCACCCGGAAGCTCATTCCGGATGCCCCGCACGACGTGCTGCTGGTGCTCGATGGCACCACCGGGCAGAACGGCCTCGAACAAGCCAAGCGATTCACCGAAACGGCGGGGGCCACGGGCATCATTCTTACGAAACTCGACGGCACGGCGAAGGGGGGCGTGGTGGTGCCCATCGCCCGCGAACTGAACTTGCCGATTCGCTATATTGGAGTCGGTGAAAAGGCCGACGACCTGTTACCCTTCGATGCAGCGGAGTTTATCGATTCCATCTTCAAGAACTAATTTCTGAAAGCGTACGACATGAACGAGGACGCCGCATACCTTCGCGAGGCGCTAGCCCTCGCCGCCAAGGGGCTGACGAAGACCAGCCCGAATCCGGTGGTGGGCGCACTGGTGGTGCGCGATGGGAACGTGCTTGGCCGCGGATTCCATACCTGGAGCGGGGTGGAGCACGCCGAAACGCTCGCTTTGAGAGAAGCGGGCGATACGCGCGGCGCCACCCTCTACGTGACACTCGAACCCTGTTCTCACACGGGCAGAACTCCCCCATGCTGCGACGCGCTGATTGCCGCCGGGATCGCCCGCGTCGTGTGCGCGATGAAAGACCCCAATCCGCTCGTGAGCGGCAAGGGCTTTGCCGCGCTTCGCGCAGCCGGAATCACCGTGGATTTGCTGCCGGAATTCGCGGATGAAGCCGCGAGAATGAATGAAGCGTTTGTCCACTTCATGCGAACCGGGCGCCCGCTCGTGATGCTGAAATCCGCCGTCACGCTGGATGGCAAAATCGCCGCGCCATGGGATAACTCCGGCTGGATCACCAGCGAGCGCGCCCGCGCCCACGTGCAGGAATTGCGCCATGGATACGATGCGATTCTCACGGGGATCGGCACGTTGCTTGCCGACGATTGCCTGCTCACGGATCGCTCCGGCGTCGAGCGCTCCCGGCCGTTGCTCCGGATCGTCGTTGATTCCCTGCTACGAACGCCGCTGGATTCCAGGATGGTGCGCAGTTGCAAGAGCGACGTGCTCATCGCGACCACCTCCGCCGCGGACGCGGGCAAGCGCCAGGCACTCGAGAAGGCGGGCGTCCTGGTGCTACCCTTCGACGGCTCTCGCGGTCGCGTCAGTTTGCGCAAATTGATGGAGCATCTGGCCGCCCAGCGCTACCTCTCCCTGATGATCGAGGCGGGCAGCAAGAACAACTGGGCGGCGCTTGAAGAAGAGATCGTCGATAAGATCTTTTTCTATTACGCCCCGAAGATCCTTGGCGGGATGAATAGCCTGCCGGTCGCCGGGGGCATCGGGAAGTTAAGCCGCGCGGAAGCGATCCTATTCGAGCGTGTCCAGGTCCATCCGATTCCACCCAATGAATTCGCGGTCGAAGCGTACGTTGTGAAAGGCTAGCCGCATGTTCACCGGCATCATTGAGGAAGTCGGCGTGGTCGAGCGCATCGTACCTCGCGCCACCGGTTCGGAGATCCGCATCCGCGCCGCGAACGTGACGGAAGGCGCCCGTGAAGGCGACTCCATCTCGGTGAGCGGCGTCTGCCTCACGGCGAGACGCCTCGAGGCGCATGCCTTCAGTGCCGATCTCTCGCCGGAGACGCTCGCGCGCACCGCTCTCGGACAATTGCGCCCTGGTTCGCTCGTGAATCTGGAGCGGGCGCTGCTGCCCACCTCCCGAATGGGCGGGCACATCGTGCAGGGCCATGTGGACGACCTTGGCGTCATTCGAGAAATGAAGGAACTCGGCGACGGCAACTGGTGGCTAACCATTGAAGTTCCCGCCGAAGTCGAGCGCTACTGCGTCTTCAAGGGATCCATCTGCATCGATGGCGTCAGCCTTACCATCGCCCAACTGGAAGCGAACCGGCTTTCCGTGGCGGTGATTCCTCACACCTGGGCAAACACGACCATGCGCGATTACCGGCAAGGCGGAAAGGTGAATCTCGAAATCGACATCGTGGCAAAGTATGTCGAGAAAATGTTGGCCTCTCGGGACATCCCCGCGAAACCTGGCCTTACCGAAGCCCAACTGCGCGAGTTGGGATATTGACCCCGTGTATTTCGAGTTTGCCGGGTTGGACGGCTTGAGAGTGTCCAGCCCACAGATCGCACGGTGCTGGCCGTTCTTCAACGCTCCACAGGAACTGCGAGCCGTCGAGCGGGAAAGGTGCGAAGCCGCCGGAGGCAGGGAAGTGTTTAGGAGCGGGGCCGGTTGAGGCTCATTTGGGTGAGGCGGAGTGCCGTGAAGAGCGTGCGTCGGGCCGGTTCGTGCGAATATTTCAAACCCCGAACTTTGGGCTGCGGGCACGGCCCTTGGGGGGCTCACCCGCGAGTGGGCGGCTTGGCTCGCGATGGCCTTTCGATTGCCTAGTTGAAAATTTCGTTCCCTCCGCCCGACTACGCGTTCTGCTCTAACCCATTGCATCCGCGTGGCCTCCCTCCGTGTTTGCCGGTGAAGTCTTATCCGGGTTTGTCCGGGTTGATCCGGACAACGCCCGACGC
>JADYZL010000601.1 GCA_020853155.1 Bryobacterales bacterium | reverse complement strand
GTGAACGTCCCGTTGTAGATCAGCTTTCCGCTGAGGGTAACGGGCACTCCGTCAAACCGGTGAGATATTTGCGAAAGGCCGTGAAAACCGGGCGCCACAAGGGGGTAGATCGAATAGTTGGCGAACGCTCCGGGATCCTGCCTGCGAAGGACCCACAATGCGGGGATGGGCTTCTCGCGGTAGATCCCCTCGAAGTCCTGGCGGATATCAAACTCGAAACGGCCCGTGTCGATGGCCGGTTGCGATAGCGATAGCACCACCGCGCAGAGGGCGAGGAATGCGGCGCTAACAAGTACGATCTGCAAAAGGGAAGGGCGCATCGTCAGTTCGCCTCCCTTCCGGAGGTGTCCGATGTATCAAAGCCCGCCACTTTCCGTTGGGAAGAGACCACGCCGCGTTCGGATTGAATCTGTCCGGCCGAACTCGCGGCCCTCCCCTTCTGGCCGGGAACCGGAAGTGGTGCGGATTCAAACCCCAATGGATGGGGCACGGGATGGACGAAGATGCAGCCGTCCACCAGTTTTACCGGGAACGTCGGCACGCAGTAGTTGCTCGGTGGCGGCGCGAGGCCGTTCTGGGGGAAGAAGAGCGCGCCATGCCACGGACAGCGCACACACCCGGCTGCCATGCCCCCTTCCCCCAGCGGGCCGCCTTGATGAGGGCAGACGTTGGATATGGCGGAGATGCCTTGCCAGTAACGGAATACCGCCACACGCTCGCGGCCCGCACGCACGATGCGCGCGTGGCCCATCGGAATCTCATCCGGCCGGCAGACGGGCACGTATCCCTCGGAATCGGGTGTGAGTTCCACGCGGTCTTGCGCCCATTCACAGGCTGCCGCTTTCCGGTGAAGCACCAAGAGCACGATCATCCCGGCGGCGAGCACGATCGCATAGACCGGATTTCGAGATTCCTGAACCACGCCCAGAACCGCGTGCAAAATGATGAGTGCATAGGCCGCGTAACCGAGCATGTGCAGCCGTTTCCACCCTTCCGGCGAGAGATAAGCGATCCAGAAATCGTGGCTGGTGACAGCCTGCGCCGCGAGGATGAGCAGGGCTGTGAGGCCGAAGATCTCAAACGGCCATTCCCGTGGAGACAAGAATTGCAAGTTGCCGAAGAGGATGCTGGCCAGGGGGTTGAGTACGCCTCCCGTGTGACGCATTACAGTGGAAATCCCGGCATGTGCCGCGGCAACGAGGAACATCACCACGCCCAGATGCCGCCGATGCGGGATCAGCGCCGTGAAGGCTGTGTTGAGCCGGCTGAGCGGCCCGATCGCCAGAACCAGGTTCAGCAAGAGCACGGCAAGAGTTGCGAAAGCGCGGGTCAGAACGGCGCCGATCTCCACGTAATCCGGCTTGGCGATTCCGGCGAGAGAGATTGCCACAAAGAGCGAGAGATAGATGAAGATGCAGGCGAAGAGCGCGAGATCGAAGATCGCCTTCTGCCTGGTCCACTGAATCGCACGATAGGGGTTGATCATGGCGCGGCAAGAACTCGTATTCTCTAGGCCGGCGGTAGCGGCACTTGGGAAATCAACACTCTCTGTCCAAGGCTATAAATCGCCAGATAACCCTGCAGGAAGTCGGATTGGGGCGGCAACCGGAACACCTGTGGAGTCCGCGGGTCCAGCACGCCCAAGAGGAAGGCGCCGGGCGGCGGTTCATCGAAAGCGGAACTCCGCGAAGACCAGTAGACAAGCAGATCGGGCTGGCGAAGCGATTTGGGAGAGATCACCCGCACCCAGCGCCGCGCACCGCCCGCGGAGCCGGCGATGGGCTCCCGGAAGATCTCCACCCGCACGGGAACCGTCCGCTCGATCGCTTCGCTCTCCGCGATCCCGGCCTTGCCCGGCTCCGGCTCCGCCGAGGCGGGAAGCGTGAGCAATTCCGGATCGGGAATCGTCGTGGAAACAGGGCCCCGATAGCCCAGCAAGCCGCCGATGAAGATCGCCGGCAGCACCCACGTGAGCCAACCGAAAATGCGCCGGTGGAGTTGGCGGAGGGCAAACGTCATCGAACTCGTGCCCCTTCGCCATCGGCTTCGCTGGCTGATCGTGCGGCAGGTTCGTCCAGAGCGACAGTAAGTGCATCCACTCGCGACAGGTGTCCGTGCGGAGGCTTCGCGGACACCCCGTTCGCGCCGATCTTCAAGACGAGCGGCCAGAGCAGGGCGGCTCCGGGGATCAGCAGCAGGCGGAACGGAAAGCTGCCCACGGAGGCTCGGCCGTTAAAGCCGGCGGCCACCACGGAGGCGAATCGCACTCCCACCGCGAGCCCGATCGCGGCATACAGCAGCGCAAGCGCCAGTACGGCATCTCCCACCACGACGATCAACAGCCGAATCCTTCCCGCGCGCGGCAATCCTTAAGAGGGGGCGCGCCATTTGGACTGAAAATGGAATACCTCAGTCTATCGCGAGTTGCCTCACCATCGCCGGAGGCAAAATTTGTACTTGTCCTGTGGAGTTGCCACCTCTATACTTGCTTAACGGCTTCTGGAGGTTTATTCATGATTTACCGTGTGTTGCTCTGTCTGCTCATTGGCGGATCTGCACTACTGGCTCAGAGTGCGAGCTTG
>JADYZL010000600.1 GCA_020853155.1 Bryobacterales bacterium | reverse complement strand
CTCCCATCAAATCCATCGCCGGCAGCATCCAGTCTCTGGTGCGGCGCGAACCCCCAGCCCCGGATTGGAAGAACGACGCGCTCGACGGCCTCCACATCATCGCCAGCCGCGCGGATGCGCTCAGCCGCTTCCTCGGCCAGTATGCCCGGCTCGCCCGGCTTCCCTCGCCCACCTTCGGCCCGGTGGAGGTGGCGTCCATCGTTCGCCATGTGGCCGCTCTCGAAACGCGTCTCCCGGTGGCTGTCGAAGCGGGCCCGGAGCTCCGCATACGCGCCGACGGCGATCAGTTGGAGCAGGCGCTGATTAACCTCATCCGCAACGCCGTGGACGCCGCGCTCGAAACCGGCGGCGGCGTTCACGTCCGCTGGAGCGTGGCCGGCGTCTCCGCGGAGCGGGAGCGTCTGGTGCTGCAAGTTCTGGACGAGGGGCTAGGCATCGCGAACCCCGGCAATCTCTTCGTGCCCTTCTTCACCACCAAGCCCGGCGGTTCCGGCATCGGCCTGCTGCTGTGCCGCCAGATCGCCGAAGGCCACGGAGGCAGTCTTACGCTGAGGAACCGCACCGACCGCCCCGGCTGCGAGGCAACGCTGGAACTCCCCCTCCACCCCTAGCCGCTCTCTCCACCCATTTACCGCCATCCGCCAGCGCGCCCGGCGGATTGAACGATATTGGAATGAAGAATTGAAGCGCGAAATCCCGGCGTGGAAGAATCTGTCGAGCCACCCAAAACGTACCGCCGTAGCGGACGCGCGGCAGCTTTTCGAACGCTGACCCGCATCTGTCAAGAACGCTTTGGGCGACTGAAATGTTAGGACAATTACGGAACGCGCGGCTGGCTTTCGTCGCGTGAACATGGCGGCTCCACGAAAATGGCATGGACTTGTCACGGCGGCCTCCCGGAACGATCGCCATAGTCGATTTTGCTGGAAATCTAAGATGTCTTGGTATATAGATATCTTAGATGACACGAGGCTCGGACAGACTTCGCGGCAGCTTGGATCTGCTCATTCTGAAAACTCTCCGCAAGGGTCCGCTTCACGGCTATGGGATTACCCTGCACGTGGATACCAGTTCGGAAGGGGAGATCGTCGTCGAGGACGGTTCTCTCTACCCGGCGCTGCACCGGTTAGAAGCGGAAGGCCTGATTCAAGCCGAATGGAAACCGGGCGCATCGGGACGAGCGGCGAAGTTTTACTCCCTGACCGCGAAGGGCCGAAAAGCCCTGGAACGCCGGACAGCGGAGTGGCGTGCGTTCGCGACCCGGCTGGCCAGGTTTCTGGAACAGGACTAGCCGCGCGGTGAAGACGAAGGGAGTGCGATGGAACTTCGATGGCGGACCTTGCTCCGGCGGAGGCAACTTGACCGGGAACTCAACGCGGAAGTGGAGAGCCACCTGGCGGAACGGGCGGCGCAATTCGAGGAGCAAGGAATGGCCCCGGAGGAAGCACGCCGGGAGGCGCGGAAGCGCTTTGGCCGCATGTCCGCGCACAAAGAAGCCACCCGCGAGAGTTGGGGTTGGGAATGGCTGATCGCAGCGGGCCGGGATTTGCGTTATGCCACGCGGGTTCTGGCGAAGAACGTAGGCTATACCGCAACCGTGGCGCTCAGCTTGGCGATCGGACTCGGGGCGTCCTCGGCAATGTTTGCGGTGGTCTACGGCGTCCTGCTGGAACGGTTGCCCTTCGCCAATGCCGATCGCATCTTTCGCGTGTATGAGACCGATCCACGCAAGCCGGAGAACGGCGAATCGATGCCGGTCTCCGTGGGAATGCTGGATTCACTGGATCGGCGGATGACCACGGCGGAAGCCATCACGGCGCTCACGGTTTGGGCCGTGAAGATGCGCGACGAGGAGGGATGGCCGGAGATCGTTCGCGGCGCGAACATAGACGAGAACTTCGTGAAGGTTTTCCCTGTCAAACCGATACTTGGCCGATTGCCGGATCCTGAGCGCTTGTATACGGACGACCACAACACGCTGCTGCTGAGTTACAGCTTCTGGGTAAGCCGTTATGGCGGCGACCCCGGGGTGCTCGGACAAAAAGTCCCGGTGGAGGAGTGGGCGCAGGACAGCCAGCGGCTCTTTACCATAATTGGCGTGCTGCCACCGGATTTTGCGTTCCCCACCTGGAGGCTTAAAGACGCAAAGTTCTGGGCCCCCTACCGCGAGGGCTGGCGAGGCGCTACCGGCGATTTCATTTGGAGGAACTCCGACACGTTTGTCTTGGCGAAGACTGGCGACGGCGCAGTGCCGGTTCAGGAAGAGATCTCCGCCTTTTACACGGAAGTGCAGAAGCAGCACCCGGAATTGCCGAAGTTTGGCCCCGCCGTGGAGCCGATGCGTCTGAGCTATGCGGAACAGGAACGAGTGCCATTCTACTTACTGTTCGGCGCCTCTCTGGCATTAGCGGCGCTGTGCTGCGTCAACGTCGCCAATTTGCTGGTTGCGCGTGGTCTGAAATTGCGCGCGGAGATGGCCCTCCGCCGGGCGCTGGGCGCGGGCAGTTGGGCATTGCTGCGGCAGGCTCTCACGGAAGCGGGATTACTGGGAGGTCTTGGCCTCCTTGGCGGTACCGCCTTGGGGGCCATGGGCATTCAGCTCTTGCGGTGGGCATTGCCGAAATCCACTCCTTATTCGGGCAGGGTTGGCCTTCATCTGGAAACGATTTTCTTTCTGTTTGGTCTCGTCACGATCACGGTATTGGCGGCATCGGCGAGCCCGGTATGGATGGCACTGCGGGTGAAGGCGCATGGCCTCGCGTTGAGGAGCGGCATTCGGGCGGCTCGCTCGTGGGGCAGACGCATCCTACTCTCCGTTCAAATGGGATTGGCGCTGCTGCTTTTGTGCGGAACGTTGCTACTGGCAGAGAACCTGAATCGCGCAATCAACCAGGACTATGG
>JADYZL010000599.1 GCA_020853155.1 Bryobacterales bacterium | reverse complement strand
TCGCCGGATTATCAGCTTCGCTGATTGCTAGAGCCGGTCCGCGTGCCGCCAGTTCGAGCGAGCGGGATCGTAGGCGGCATTGAGAGTGGGCATCTGAGCGCCCACGGTTTCTCGCCACTCCCGCAGTCTCCGGGCCAGAAGTTTGACAATCCCGGGCTTCTCTCCAGAGAGATCGTGCGCCTCGCCGGGATCGTCCTCCAAGTCAAACAGAGAGTAAGCGCTCGGCGACTCGGGATCCGCGAGAGATTCTTCAAACCATTCGATTAGCTTGAACTTGCCAGATCGAATCGCCCCGTGCGGCGTCACGGGATGTTCCATCGGGGGTGTGTCGGATGTGAGGCGATGATAGTGCGGATAGTGAAAGAAAAGCGCGTCCCTGCCGAGCCTTCCTTCATTTCTGAACAAGGGGAGCAAGCTGACGCCATCAACGCCTGAGGGTGCTGCTGCACCCGCGATTGCACCGAGAGTTCGAAAGAAATCCGTGCTGATGACAGGCTCGCTGCAAGTGGATCCTGGCGCGATCACGCCAGGCCAGCGAACGATCATGGGGACGCGAATTCCTCCCTCGTAGAGATCGCCTTTGCCGCCATAAAGAGGCTTGCGCGCCTGGAAACCGTGTAAGGGGCCGTTGTCAGAAAAGAAAATGACGAGTGTGCGTTCCCGTAATCCCAAATCATCGACTGCCTTGAGAATCTTGCCCACGCCGCGGTCGAGCGTTTCCATCATTGCGGCTTCCACCGGATTTCGGCCCAAGGCGGCATCGCTCGCCGGCTTGGATGCGTACCGGGAAACGGCTTCGGCACATTCCAGTTCCGGACTATGAATGGAGTTGTGCGAAACGTAACAGAAAAAGGGCCCATCCCGATGCGCCCGCATAAACTCGATCGCATGGTGGGTGATCTTCTCAACGTTGTGTGCGTCGGCACAGGGGTCCGCATTCGATTCCGGCTTTTCCGTCGTCAGCACATCGTGAAAGCCTTGCGAACCTGGGTCGCCGGGGCGGCCGGGTTCGTAGTTTTTATCCGCATTCAGGTGCCATTTGCCGAAATGCCCGCAGGTATAGCCATGCGCGGAGAGCAATTCGGCGGTCGTGGTTTCCGCAAGAGCAAGCTTGGGCGCCCAATCCGGAATGTGCAGCTTTGCGTAGGGGAACGGCGCACCGGGAATATAGTTGGTGAGGTGCAGCCGCGCCGGGGCCTTGCCGGTCATGATGCTTGCTCTGGTGGGCGAGCAGATCGGAGCAGCGGCGTATGCTTCCGTGAAACACATCCCTTCCTTGGCAAATGCCGCGAGGTGGGGGCTCTCGAAGTAGGGGTCTCCGAATGGCCGCACTTGGTGAAGGCCGAGATCGTCGGCCAGTACAAAGAGAATGTTCGGTGGCTTTGTGGTGTTGCCGTGCTGGGCTTTACTCATGCAGCCGGATAGCGCGATGGCTCCAAGAGCGGCGCCGGCAAGCGGAAGAAATTGACGGCGTGAGAAGGGGAGGGTGTTGCGTGGAAGTGTTGCCTTGAAATCTGCACTCATCACGTAATCGCCGGGTTCAGACGATCCAAGCTTCCGAACTGGCCCGGCAGTCCTTTCGCATGCTGGTTGGGCCCTTCCGGTTCTCGTGTGGGAAGGCCCAACTTCCGTCACTGTGCGTTGCGCGCTGGAATGCCAGCCGCGACCCGAACTGAATCGTGCGCGCACCCCGGGTCCACGAGATCCGTCCGAACGAACCGGCCGGAATGTTCCCTTGTGGATTGCTATCGTTCGTGCGATTCAGCTCGTTGAACATCTGCGCATCGATCTCGGCGCTGATCCGTTCGGTAATGAAGGCCCGCTCCAATGCAGCCGTGATGGAAGAACTCTATCAGCATAACTGGAACAATCGGAGTGGCGAGACGTTCCCCACGAACCTGGAACGTTCCGCTATGACGCTGCAGCAGATCGTCTTGCCAAAATGCGCGGCCCAAGCGCCCAACACCTCTTTGTCCGGGGAAGCTTGACGCGGTGCGGCGCTATAATGCGATCAATCCAATCAGTGGGATTTCCGCCACGTGAGATCGGAAAGCACTGAACCAAAGGGTGGCTGGATATTCGGGATGAGGCCTAATTCGAAGTTGATGCCGGTACCGGACTCGTCTGCGGACGCTATTCTGGCATTACCCGTGCCTCCGGATCGTGGAATCGAAGATTGTGAACGACAAGTTCGCCGGATTCTGGATAGTCCGCTCTTCAGCGGGAGTAAGCGGCTCTCTGAGTTCGTTGCATTCTCCGCGCATGCGGCGATGGAAGGCCGCACGGAGATTGACCAGTATGAAGTCGCCGCGAAAGTACTGAACCGGGCTGACGATTTTAGCCCTCTCGACGACGCCTCGGTTCGGAAATTGGCAAGCCAGGTCAGGTCCAAACTGGAGGAGTATTTCCAGGAGCAGGGCGCTGACGATCCCATTCTTGTGAGTTTGCCGAAGCGAAGCTATGTACTTCGCTTCCGCGTGAATGACGCCGTGGCGCCTTCCACGCCGGAGACGCTTTCGACAGAGGAATCGGAGATCGACATTGCGGAAGCGCAACTGAATTCCCCGGCGAATCTACCGGCGCCGGTTGATGCCGGCGCGGATCGGCCCGATAAGGCGCAGGTTCGTCCCGAGGACTCCGATCGTGAGAAGACAGCGGGTGAAGGGGAAAGACGGGCCAATGAGCCGCTCCCAACCTCAGATCGAGTGTCCCGGCGGACGAATCCCGGCGGCGTATGGGTAGCCGGTATGGCGATCCTTGCGATGCTGGCAGGGGCTGGAATCTACCAGGGCATATTGAGTTTGCGGCCTCGATTTGTGGCGGATGCGCCCGCGAGCGTAGACGAAAGCAGTGGCAAGTTCCAGATCGTGACGCAGACTGGTGACTTACGTGGCGCTGGCGGCGAGTTTGCCCCAGGCGCTGTGCTGGTGGGCCCCAAGATGGATCTCGATGGAGATGCGACCGTTCGTATGCAGTTTCTACCCGAGCATGCGGGACAGCACGGCGGGCTGATGATCGCTCAGGATGCAGACAACTACGTCCGTTTCGGCAGCCATTTCAAAGTTCGTTCCATGCTGGAGTTCGGCCATGAAATGAAGGGTGTCTACTCGATGACGGAAAGCCGATTTCGATTTGACCCCTACGGCCAGAGCGGTCTGCCGCTTTGGTTAACTATTCGCAAAGAGGGGGAGAAGTTCACGGCCTTCCGCAGCCACGACCGGCAACATTGGGAGCCCTATGAATCGGTGCAATCCCTCAGTCAGCCATTGACCCATCCCGTTGCTTCTCTTTATGCGTTCAATGGCCTCACGGAAAACCCGCACGTGACGGCCCAATTCCGCAATTTTGGTGTCGGCTTGCAATTCCATCATCGGCCAGAAGGTCCGATCCGCGCCGGCGAATTTCCAGGGTGGAACACTCAAGCGGGCTGCGATGAATCGAATCTGATCTCCGTGCGAGAGCAGGCTCTAGAATTTCGATTCCCCGATGACAAGATTTGTACGAACGAGTTTTCCCGAAATTGGGAAGCTCCATCGGGGGAACCTTGGTACGTCGAGGTTCATATCGATTTCCAGGCGTTGAACGGAAATTCTGCCGGCATTGTCGTCAAAGCCGAGAAAGGCCGTGTGCGGCTGGTCCGGCGGGATCTCAATGGGGCCTCGATCATGCTAGAGCGCGATCTGGATCGCGATGTGCATGTACGCGATTTTCCAGGCGCACCCCCAATTTTCTTGCGGCTCACCGCGCGGGACGGCTACTTGACCGGAAGCTTCAGCCGCGACGGGGAGGAGTATACGGAGATTTCAACGCGGATCCCCCTCAAGGAACTCGGCCAGATCCGCAGCTATGGCCTGGAGGCCGCGCTATCTCATTGGATGCAACCTGGCAGCCGTCCGCCCATCCGGCTGCTGTCGATCGAACATGGATTGCTTGCCTTGAAGCCAATGAAACCGTGAGTGAGTTTGCGGGGAAGGCGATGGTTGGGCCTCTTCCCGAAATCCGATCGACCATGGCGCTGGCATTCCCCCGGCATCGAGGGATGGAACGTTCCTATTGGATGTTCCACCTCGTGCAACTTCCGCCTGTTTCGCAGGACGGATACACTGAAAGCACCGCTACTCACGATTAGCTGGAACCGGTGGACACGGCGCCACTCAGGAGTCTTCATGCAATGCCCGGTATACCCGATCTCGAAGCGAGTTCATCGCGTCTTCGCACAGTTCGTCTCGAGCATGGTGCTTGTTTCCGCTGTTGCCTTCAGCGCGCTGCCCTCCCTCGCGGCGGAGCCATCGAAGCTTTCGCTCCAGAAAGAGACGGATCGGATCACCGTGCTGTTGGCCGGGCGTCCGCTGACTACGCTGCACTTCGGGGCCAAGTGGGATAAGCCCTTCCTGCATCCGCTTCGCTCGTCCTCCGGCGTGGTGATCTCTCGCGGGTTTCCGCTGGATCCTCAGCCGGGAGACTCGAAGGATCACGCCTGGCACCGTGGCATCTGGTACGGGCATGGAGACGTGAACGGAGAAGATTTCTGGCGCGAACTTGGTCCGGAGAAGTCAGGCAGGCTCGCGCCGGTGCAAGCGCCCGAGGCGCTCATCCGCAATGGCGCCGCCGTGCTGAAGCTTTCCCTCTCGATGCTAGGCCGTTTGCCGGAGAAGAAGCGCTACGGGACAATCGGCGAGCAATACACGATTCGGGTAGATGGTCCCCTTGTGTTTATCGATGCGGTCATCACGGTGACAGCGGATGCGGGGATGGATCTACGCTTCGGCGATTCCGATGATGGGGGTTTCGGCTTCCGCCTTTCTGAGGCCTATCGCGAGGACCGTGGCGCTCAGTTACGCAATTCCGAGGGAGGAATCGGCAGCAAAGCCATTTGGGGCAAGAGTGCGAAATGGGTGGACTATTCGGCATTGATCGAAGGAAAGACGATCGGCCTGGCCGCGTTGGACCACCCATCGAATGTGCGTTATCCGGAGGCATGGCATGCGCGGGGTTATGCGCTCTGCGCCGCGAATCCGTTCGCTCTTGGCAGCTTCGCGGAGGATAAGACGATCGACGGCAGCTACACCGTGAAGGCGGGCGATACCCTGACCCTGCACTACCGGGTCGTGATTCACGAGGGTAAGGCAACCCATGAAACTCTGGATCGCTGGCAGAGCGAGTTTGCCGCGACGAAAGAGCTTCGCTA
>JADYZL010000598.1 GCA_020853155.1 Bryobacterales bacterium | reverse complement strand
GGGGCTAAACCCTGGATGATCTATGGCCGCTGATTCGAGCCCCGCGCCGCCCGCGCGAGCGCCCGTCCCCCTCGCCACGCCGCGGCGATTCACCCTCGCATTCCTCGCGAGTCTGGGCGTGCTCCTGATGGTGCTCGCAGCCGCGCCGCTGATCGGTTCGGCGCCCGTCGATTTCAGGGCTGCCTTCGCCGGGCGAAGCCCCGATGCGGAGATCCTCTTCCAGGCGAGGCTGCCCCGGGTGTTGTTGGCCGCGCTGGCCGGGGGAGCGCTCGCCGTAGCGGGCGTGCTCTTCCAGGCGCTCCTGCGCAATCCGCTGGCTACCCCGTATACGCTCGGCGTTTCGAGCGGAGCTTCCCTCGGCGCGGTCATTGCCATCGTCACGGGATTGCGAACCGCGTTCGCTCTACCCGGCGTTTGGATTTGTGCCTTCGCGGGAGCCTTCATCACGCTAGCGGTGGTGATCGGCGCCGGTCGCAGCGCCGGCCGCATCTCCGCCTTCACGTTGCTGCTCGCCGGCGTTTCCGTAAACGCCATCTGCATCGCTGTCGTGCTCTTCCTGCAATACTTCAGTTCGCTTGCCCAATCCTTCGCCATCGTCCGCTGGTTGATGGGAGGGGTAGAGCCGGTCAGCTATCCGACCTTAGCCGCGATTGCCTTGCTGGTAGGCGCGGTGGTGATTTACGCCTTCTCGCAGGCGCGCAACTGGAACCTGCTCTCCGTGGGGGAAGCCTGGGGCGCCTCGCGCGGAGTGCAGGTCCAGCGGTTGATGATGGGTGGCTATCTGAGCGCTTCCCTGCTCACGGGCGCGGTGACGGCCATCACCGGCCCTATTGGTTTTGTGGGCCTCATCGTGCCGCATGCGTTGCGCATCCTGATGGGGCCGGACCATCGCGTACTCTTGCCCTGCGCGTTCCTCGCGGGGGCCGCGTTTCTCACCGCCTGCGATACGGCGGCGCGTGTGATGCTGTCCCCCGCCGATGTCCCGGTGGGCGTCGTAACCGCCTTGCTTGGCGGGCCGTTCTTCATTCTGCTTCTTCACCGCCGCGGCGGCAAGGCCTAATCCTGGTTATCCTGATACTCTTCGAGCCAGGCCATCTGAATCGCTTCGAGCTTGGCTTCATTGGATTTGGCCGGGTCGTCGCTAAATCCATCCAACTCGGTAATCCACTTGTGCATATCCGTAAAGCGCACTTTCAAGGGATCCTGCTCCGGAAACTTCTCCCACAAGGCAAACGCGATATCGTCGATGCGATCCCAGGTAAACACCATTAAATCTTCGTTCCTTTCAGAGCGCTATTCACCGCGGTATTCATCATATTTTCGGCCAGCGCCATGGTCGAATCGTTCAACTCCCCAATCTTCGTACGAATGAGATCGTAGTTATCGGAGTGATAGACCGTCAGCAGTTCGTTGTGCTTGCGCTCAATGCGCTCGCGGTCGTCCTCGGCCAGCGCGTCCCAGGCCTGGTTGCCTTTCGCTTTCTCCAGTGCAAGCAGAATCGAATCCGCTTCCACCCGGGCTTCACGCACTTGCCGCTCGTGCAGATCGGCTTCGGCCTTCTCGAACGATTCCTCGATCATCGCTTCGACCTGCGCATCGGTGAGCCCGTACGAAGGTTTCACCTCCACGGATTGCTCCTTGCCGGTTCGAACATCCCGCGCGGTGACGTTCAGAATGCCGTTGGCATCGATCAGGAACCGCACTTCGATCTTCGCCAAGCCGGCCGGCAGCGGATCGATGTGCTTCAGGTCGAACCGGGCCAGGCTCCGGCAGTCCTTAACCAGCTCCCGCTCCCCCTGCACGACATGAATGAGCACGTTCTGCTGGCCGTCCACCGCGGTGGTGAACGTCTCCGACGCGCTCGCGGGAATCGTCGTGTTGCGATGGATAAGTTTCGCCACCACGCCGCCCATCACCTCGATTCCAAGCGAAAGCGGGGTGACGTCGAGCAGCAGCTTGTCTTCCACCGATCCGGTAAGAATCCCCGCCTGTACAGCCGCGCCCAGCGCCACCACTTCATCCGGATTCAGTTCCGTGTGCGGCTTCGCGCGAAAGAGCCGCTCCACCGCCAGACGCACCAGCGGGATGCGAGTGGAACCGCCCACCATCACCACCTCATCGATCTCGCCTGGGTCAAGACTCGCATCCTTGAGACATTGGCGGCAGGAGACAAGCGTCTTCTCCACGAAGTCCGCGATCAGCGAATCGAACTGCTCGCGGGTGAGCGCGCGCTCATAGCTGCGGCCCGCATGAGAAAACTGGATGGCAACGCCCGGCGCGAACGAAAGTTCTTCCTTCGCCCGGATCACCGCGCGGCGCAGCCGCTGCACAATCTGATGGTTCGCCGCCACATCCTCGCCCCACTCGGTGGCCAGATCCTCAAGCGCGATGGCAAGCAGAAGATTATCGACGTCATCCCCGCCAAGATGCGTATCGCCGTTGGTGGCAAGCACTTCGAAGATGCCGTTATGAAGGCGCAGGATGGAGATATCGAACGTGCCGCCGCCCAGATCATAGACGGCGATCACGCCTTCCTTGCGCTTGTCGAGGCCATAGGCGAGGCTGGCGGCGGTGGGTTCGTTCACCAGACGCAGCACATCGAGACCGGCGATCCGCCCGGCATCGCGAGTGGCCTGCCGTTGGGCATCGTTGAAATAAGCGGGCACCGTGATCACCGCTTGCTTCACCGCCTTGCCTGTCGCGTACTCGGCATTTGCCTTCAGGCGCTTCAGCACCTCCGCGGAAATCTCGGGCGGAGTCACCGTCTTCCCGCCCAACCGCAGGCGCAGCACCGCATCCTGATCCGCCGCCAGGTGGAATGGGAAAAGCCGCAACTCTCCCTGAATGTCTTCGGCGCTCTGGCCCATCAGGCGCTTCACGGAATAGACCGCGCGTTCCGGTTGCTCCAGCAGGATCTCCCGCGCCGCCTCTCCAACCACGAATTCCCCAGCCTCCGTATAGGCCACGACGCTCTGCACGATCCGCTCGTCGCCGGGGCCTTCGAGAATCTCCGGCCCGGTCAAATCCATCCACGCAACCAGGCTGTTTGTGGTGCCGAGGTCGATGCCCACAACGGCGTCCTGATCGCTGCCGAAGTCGATTTGCAGAAGATTGGCCATGGTTGTTCCTGAAACGCGGAATCCGTTCGCGCGCGGTTCTACGCTGCCGGGCCGGCCAGCGCCGCCTCGACATCCCGCAACAGATTCTGAATGTAGCGGCGGCGGTTGAGAGAGCCGCGAATTTCCGCAAGCATGGCGCGCGCCGCGGAAGCGCCCTCTCCGGCCCGGTTGCGGGATGCCACATCCCAGCGCGCGAAGGCGCCGCTCAGGCCGCAATCGATCTCGTCCCGCATCGCCAGAAAGTTCGCTCGCGCCGCTTCCAGGCTGTCTCGCGCGTCCTCATCGCCGGAGCGCAATTCTTCGAGCGCCATATTGAGTTCGAAGACTTCTTCCAGCAGTTCCGGAGGTACGTTATTCGAGCGCTGCTGCCCCACGTCGAAGCCGTGCCGCGAAAGCACATACTCCGCACGCTTCAACGGATCCCGTAATGTGCGGTACGCATCGTTCAAGAGCGAACTGGCGCGCAGTGAGAGTTCCCGCTCTCCGGCGCTGGCACGGGCGAAGCGATCCGGGTGCAGTTGGCGGCTGCGCTCGTAGAAGATCTTCTGCAGGTCATCGAGATCGATTCCTAGCGTTTCGGCGTAGCCGAAAAGCGCGTAGAAATCCGGAGATACGCTTTCCACCTGGGCGCGGATTTCCGCGGGAAACCCCTCGCCATCCCTGACGCGGCCGTTGTGGGAAATCGTTTGGTGCATCAGACGCTAAAGCTGGTTCCGCATCCGCAGGACTTCTTCGCATTCGGATTGTTGAACACGAAGCCATTCTCCATGATGGTCTGCTTGTAATCGAGCGTCATTCCCTTGAGGTAGACGAGACTCTTTGGATCGATAAATACACGGACGCCATCGAACTCCAGCACCGTATCCTTCGGACGCTCCTTGGCGTCGAATTTGAACTGATAGCTCAACCCGGAACAACCGCCGCCCAGCACTCCCAGGCGTAAACCGCCCTTCATCCCTTCCTTCTCAAACGTCTCCCGGATTGCCGCAACCGCTTGCGGCGTCACCTCAATCGCGGGACCTTCTTCTTTCCCGGTCTTCCCGGCGGCAAGGTTTGCAATGTCGATCATGATCTCACTCCTGGGTCGGCTGAACAGTCAATTGGTTGGATACGCGGACGGCTGCCTTTCGTGGAACACCCTTCCCAGTAAGGCGCTTCACAAAAGGCCGCCCTCCGGACATCCTGCTAGGCGCTTACGGCAGCGTCGTCGCGAACGCCCGATTTCGCCTTGTAATCGGCAATCGCCGCCTTGATGGCGTCTTCGGCAAGCACGGAACAGTGAATCTTCACCGGAGGAAGCGCCAGTTCATTCACGATGTCGGTGTTCTTGATCGCCAGCGCTTCATCGACGCTCTTGCCCTTCAGCCACTCCGTGGCAAGCGAAGAACTCGCAATCGCACTGCCGCAGCCGAAAGTCTTGAACTTTGCTTCTTCGATTACACCGGTCGCGGGATCCACCTTCACCTGCAGCTTCATGACGTCGCCGCATTCCGGCGCGCCCACCATGCCGGTGCCAACGTAGGGATCCTTCTTGTCGAGGGAGCCCACATTGCGCGGGTTGTTGTAGTGGTCGAGAACTTTGTCTGAGTAAGCCATCGGTTTCCTGTCTCCTTGTCCCTTTCTCTGCAGCCCCTCTAATCGCGCCAGCTAGTGAGCCGCCCACTCGATCTTGGTGAGGTCCACGCCTTCTTTCACCAATTCGTAGAGGGGCGATAGCTCGCGAAGCTTATTAACGATGCGGATGATGCTCTCGGCGGCGTAATCCACTTCCTCTTCCGTCGTGAAACGGCCGAGGCCGAAGCGGATCGAACTGTGCGCGAGGTCGTCACCCTTGCCAAGCGCCTTCAGCACGTAACTCGGTTCGAGCGTGGCCGATGTGCATGCCGAACCGCTCGATACCGCAATATCGTGAATCCCCATCAGCAGGCTCTCGCCTTCCACATACGCAAAGCTGATATTCAGGTTGTTTGGCAGGCGATGCTCCAAGCTGCCGTTGACGAAAACCTCGTCGAGTTCGCTCGTCAGCCGGTTCATGAGCTTATCGCGCAAGCCGCCCAGGCGCTTGCCCTCCGCTTCCATCTCCTGCTGGCAAAGCTCACAAGCCTTCCCCAGCCCGACGATCCCCGGCACGTTCAGCGTCCCGCTCCGCATGCCGCGCTCGTGCCCCCCGCCATCGATCTGCGCCGTGAGTTGCACGCGCGGAGACTTGCGGCGCACATACAGAGCGCCTACGCCCTTCGGCCCATACATCTTGTGGCCGCTCAGGGAGAGCAGGTCCACATTGTCCTTGATCACATTCACGGGAACCTTGCCCACCGCCTGCGTGGCGTCCGTGTGGAACAGAACTCCGCGCTCCTTGCAAATCGCTCCGATTTCCCGGACTGGCTGGATCACGCCGATCTCGTTATTGGCGTACATGATCGTGACAAGAATCGTCTTGTCCGTAATGGCTTCCCGCAACTGGTCAAGATCGATCAATCCATCTGGCTTCAGCGGAAGATACGTCACCTTGCATCCGTGCTTTTCCAGGCGCTTGCAGGTGTCGAGAACGGCCTTGTGCTCCGTGGCGGCGGTGATGATATGGTTCCCGCGCTCGGCGTACATCTCGGCCACGCCCTTGATCGCCAGGTTGTTGCTCTCCGTGGCGCCGCTCGTGAAAACGATTTCCTTCTTGTTCGCGCCGATCAGAGAGGCCACCTGTTCGCGGGCCTTCTCCACTGCTTCTTCCGCTTCCCATCCAAAGCTGTGGTTACGGCTGGCGGCATTCCCAAAACGGGCGCCCAGATACGGAAGCATCGCTTCGAGCACCCGGGGATCCATCGGTGTCGTTGCGTGGTTGTCGAGATAGATCGGCGTCTGCATAAATCGGTTAGGACCTCACAAATTCTTCAAGTGCGACGAGGGTATTCCCCCCCGCCGTTTTTCTAGCCGGGCTTCCCGCCGGAATATCTCCCGTCGAAATGTCGGCGATCGTAATGCTGTTCAGCAAATTGCTGATCGCGTCGTGGACCTTGCGAAGGGGTTCCCGCACCGTGCAATTGGCAACGTGGTCGCAGTCGCTTTCGTGCTGGAAACACGACGTCAGAATCACCGGTCCATCGATCGTGTGAATCACTTCAAGCACGCTGATCTCCGTCGACGGCTTCGCCAGGCGATACCCGCCGTTCGTTCCTTGCAGGGATTCAAGAAAACCGGTTCGTGCCAGCCGCTGCAACACCTTCGAAAGAAGCGGCAGCGGCACCCCGTACATTTCCGCGATCTGCTTGGCGCTCGAACTTTCGTCCTGGCGCGCGGACATCGCCAGATGCCGCAAGGCAATCAGGCCATAATCCGCCTTCTTGGTGAGCTTCAACATTTCTCAGCAATATCCAATGGGACTTTTTCGGTCCTACATAAATATCATAACGACCGAAAGAACGCGGGTCAATGACACTTCCGCCCCTAAGAGAGAGATGCGCCCATTCTTGAAAGGATTCGAAAGCGGAGGGAAAAACCGTCTCCATCCCTGGGGAGACCTCCGGCTCCGGCGCTATTCGAACGCCTTCGCCATCGCCTTCACCAGTTGCCCCCCGAACTGCTGCCGTTGCACCACGGTAGGGAAGCCTCCCAACTTCGCGTTCCTTGCTACCATCTGCTCCATCAACATGGCGCAAATTCCGAACTCGGCCGAGAGCCCCTGGTCCACGGTCATCCCACCCTTCTTTCCAGGGCTGGTCGTCGAGGCCGCATCCTGCCATTTCCGGCGCGTTGGGTTGAACGAAGTTTCTTTCTCCAGAATCTTGTGAAGCCTCTCAACCAAAGGCCGGCAGGACGCAGGCCCCTCCAAATACTCACTTGTCTCCGTGTTGTGCACCGTAAGAAAAGCGTCGATCCGGTTGCCGCCGTCCAGCCATTGCTTGACCGCCAGGTGTTCCGCGGCGATTTCGGGCTCTTTAGTAGTATCGATCGCATCCCAATTCCGGTTGAGGTCGTAGCCGCTCCGGTTGAAGCGCACCCCGCCGTGTGCGACGCCGTCGGGGTCCGCCATGGGAAAGATTTTCCAGGTCACCATCCTGCGCAGCGCGGCGGCTTCGTCCCCCTCGGCCAGCAGTGCCCGCACTGCTCCATCGCACACCCAGGAACTGCCGCTCTCCCAGGCATGTTGGCGAAACATCAGCCAGACCGTCTTCTTCCCGGATGGCGGCGCCGCCGGGTCTGTGATCGTCCAAAGCGGAATCTCCCGGCCCTCCACGGTTTTGCCCACCGATTCCCTCCGCAGCATCGGATTCGCCTCTACTGTGGTCTCCAGCACCCCGAACTCCTTCTCCGTGTAGGGCGGGGTATGCGCGATCCAGAAGGGAGATCGCTCCGGCGTGAAGCGGAATGAGAGACGCAGTTGCTTCGCGTCCCATTCCACCTGCGAGAAATGTGTCCAGGTTATGCCGTCGTAGCTATAGACCGGGTGCGTCGATTCGTCCACCGCATGGGTCCCGAGTCGGCCGTTGTACTCCCCCACCAGATCGGAAAGCTCGATGCGCAGTTCCTTCAGTGGATATCCGTCGATCCGGAAATAGTACCAGTTGGCCTGCCGGTTGCGCCTTTCGTGATTCGCTTGGCCCTCGACGCTAATCCGGACGTGATTCTCGGCGAGCCACTCCACGCCACCCACACTTCCACCGGGGAAATTGGTGAAAACCGGCGCAATGAAGAACGCGAGCAACACCGCCACCATGCCGCGATTGTATCGAAGATTCCGGGGAGCAATGAGAACATTCGCCTTCGCAGCCGGCGAAATCGCCCGGAACCGAAGCGGCGTTACTCCCCGCGCGCACCCTTGAGCGGGCCGCTGTATTCGCCGAAAGTCCAGCTTCCCGCGAGTTCCTTCCCGCTCACCTTGCCTGTCAGCTTCAGGTCCGCCTTGAAGCCCGCGTCGGGCGAAAAGAAATCCTTCAGGACAATCGTGAGCACCCCGTCCTTAAACGAACCCGTCACCGCCTGTTCCCCGGATTTGCCCGTCACCGTCTCTCCATCCGCGCTGACGTTCACCTGCCGCGGCTTGTCCCCCGCCTCGGTAATGAGCACGAAGTCCCAAACCCCGCTCACGACCGCGTCCGGGGCCGAAGCCGCGGCTGTTGCCGAAGCGGCTCGGGAGCCCTTCATGGGGCCAGTGTACTCGCCAAACCGCCACGTGCCGTCGATCTTGTCCCCGCTCACCACGCCTTCCAGTGCAAATTCCGCCTTCATCCCGGCGTCCGGCGAGTAGAAGTCCGGGATCTTCAGCGAGAGTTTCCCGCCGCGAAACGTCCCCTTCATTTCCTGGTTCATCACCGGGCCGCTGACATTCTCTCCATCCGATTTCAAAGTCAGCGTAATCGGGCGGTCGCCGGCTTCGGTCTGAAAGACCAAATCCCAGGTTCCATCCACGCCGGCAAGCAGGCCGGAAGCCATCGCGAATAAACAAAGCGCCAGAATCGTCGGGCGGGCAGCCGCCATGATGAATCGGGAGTTCACAATCATTACCTCGGCGAGCGAAATTAGGCCGGGTGGCCCTTCCCAAAGCATGCCACAATTCCGGCGCATTGCCATCGTCCCCGCGCCTGTGCGCCGCCCGGGAAATTCGGCGTCTCCTCGCCCGATGGCGATATCCTGGAGGAAACTTCAGTACGTCGGAGACGCCCCGGCAATGCCCGTCAAAGTTCTTTGTCAAGCCGGCGATGGAATCGAGATTCGCGCGCTCCATCGCGGGTTAGCCGCCCGCATCTATCAAATGGTGCGGGCGGAACACGCCCGCTTGGCGCGCTTTCTCCCCTGGGCGCAGCACACCCAAAGCTTGTCCGATACCGTGGCTTTCCTTACCCATGCCAGGGACGCCTTCATCCAGGGCCAGGCCGTCCATGGCGGCATCTGGGTGGAGAACGAACTCGTGGGGATGATGTCGCTCGAAGTGAAAGGCCCCGCGGATCAGGCCGCCCATATCGGCTATTGGATCAGTTCGCGCGTGGAGGGAAAGGGCGTGATGAGCCGGGCGCTCCATGCCTTCGTCGATTACGCATTTTCCGAATGGAAACTGCACCGCCTGGAGATCTATTGCGCCACCGCGAATGTGCGAAGCTGCCGCGTGGCGGAGCGGGCCGGTTTCCTCAAGGAGGGCACGCTCCGCGGTGCGCGCAAGGTGAACGGGGAGTTCCTGGATATGAACCTCTTCGCACTCTTGCAACCGGAATGGCAAGCCAGGCGGAAAGGGTCTGGCCGCGGGCCGCTCGTGCGTCCGCTAGCCGAGTAAGTCCCGCACCGCCTGCAATTCGCTCAGTGCATGAGCATCCCCGATGCGGCGCGCCACCGCGATCCCCGCGTCGTACGTGGCGGCGGCCCCTTCCGCGTCCCCCGCGGCCTCCAGCGTCTGCCCACAGTGGTAATACGCGGCCACGTAATCCGGATTGACGTCCATCAGATGCCGGTAGCTCGCAATCGCCTGCGGCAGATCGCCCTCGTTCTTGTACTCATTCGCCAACCCATAGAGCAAAAAGTTATCCGTGGGGTTCTGGGTGAGCATCTCGCGGATGCGTTCAAGTCGTGTACCAGCCATGTCCCTTCCATGATGCACCAGAAGGCATCAAAGGAACGGAAATCGTACGCCTCCGCCATCGTGCCCGCCTTCGGCGTTGGCGCGGCCTGCGCCCCCTTTCCCTGTTGCATCCGCGAATCTCCCGTAGCCCGCTACGTGCTCAAAAACCGATTCAGGCGTTCCTCAATGTCGCGCTCGCCTTTCGTCTCACACTCCCAAATCACGAGACTTCCCCAGCCCAGCGCCTCCAGCGAGGAAGACACGCTTGCATCACGCGCCCTGTTCCGCGCCACCTTTCGCGTCCAGTAGTCGCGATTGCGCACCGGCACGCGGGCGCCACGCGCGCAATCGTGCCCGTGCCAGAAGCAGCCATGCACAAACACCGCTTTGTGCAGGCGCGGAAACACCAGGTCGGGCCTGCCGGGAAGGTCTTTCCGATGCAGCCGGAACCGATACCCCATCCGGTGCGCCAGCCGCCGCACAATCAGTTCGGGCGTCGTGTCGCCACCCTTGACGGCTCGCATAATGCGGCTTCGCTGTTCCGGCGTTTCCGTCATCTGCGCAGTTCGATTTTCAGGCTGGGGTCCGTTTCTACTTCATCGACAATCTCGTTGTAGCGGTCAACCATGTCCGTGACCGCCACTTTGCGCCCGTCCGCCGCAAACTTGCCGATCTCATAGAGATTGAGCGCAACGAATTGCTCGATTTCAAAGATGTCGATCCGGTCTCCCAGCCCCACGTTGTTCGCGAGGCCTTCGGCCACCGTCAACCCGTGCTGCAACGTCACCAGGATAGGTCTGTAGCCGTCGTTCAGGTTCTCCCGGCATCGTTCAATCACGGCCTCGCCCGGCGACGTTGTCACATGAATGGCGGTATCGCCAAGAAAGAAGTCCCCTGGACGCGCGCCCGGCGCGTCAGCCGCCGAAAAACTGTTGTGAACGAGATGCCCCTTCCCCAGCGCACAATCGAGCTTCGCGCCGACCAGATGCTGAAGTACGGCCCCGCCGTAGTACATGCCAGGCGTCGTATTCTGCCGTTCTACCGCCTGTTCTATGACGTCGCGCACCACTGTGCGCAAGCTTCGAGCGGCATCGAGTTTGATCTTAAATGACTTACCCGCGAAAAATTCATAAACGCGCTCAATCCAAAACGATTCAATTGCCTCAAGATCGACCTTCCTGTTCCCTGCCAACTCGTTCAGAAAGGCGACATATTCCCGCATATTGCCCAAGCTGCCGCGCGAGGTGCGCCCACCTTCGGATGCCAGCACGCGCGTGATGCCGTGCCGCCTTAGGATCGCCTGCACCGCGGACTTGCCAAGCCCGAGCACCTGCCCACCTCCTTCGGTCAGCAGTTTCCCGGAATCAAGCGGAAGCCCCATTGCCCGGGCGTGTTGGGTAACGACGAGCGCAACGCAAAGCGGGCCTTTACCTCGAAAACTTTTCCCGGCCGTGAATGCGGTAAGTTCTATTCGGTGCGCCGCCATCGTTCAAGCTGCTTCCTGGTCGTCGGCGGCAATGGTCGCAAACAAAGGTTCCAGTACATGCGCTGCGAGATGCCGAACCACCGGGACGGCCACTCCATCACCCGCGAGGTGATACGCCTCGTTGTAATTCATTGGCAGCTTGTAGGTATCCGGCAGACCCATCAACCGCGCCGCCTCGCGTGGCGACAAGAGCCTCGATCGGACCGTGTTTCCTTCGACGATCAGGATTGACTGACGGCTTGACCCGCCCACCGGTGTCCGCAAACAGCCAGCCACATCGTCGAAACGGACTTCTGCCCGCTGTTTGCGCGCGCCGGTTTCATCCATGCGTGTTCGTTTGTAAATGGCGCCCACCATCCGTCGCTCCGCCATTTTCGCCTTCTCGACCTTCTCGCGATGAAGAGAACTCATCAAATCCAGCAAACGTTTCGTTTCTGCCGCCGTATGCCAACTTACGCCATCCGGATTCTCCTCCAGGATGTCGGCGAACGTGGTCTGCCGCGGAGCGGGCATCGGAAGATCCCACCAGACCCATGCCTCCTTCGATTCGCTCGAAAGTCGTTCATACGCTGTGGTCAGGTTCGCTGGATGCCATTGGGTCCGAGCCCCCGATTCCCCCAACGCGCCCGCTAGCGGCAACTTTTCACTGACCGCGATGACGAATAGGCGTGGGCGCGATTGAGGCAAGAAATGGACCGCGTCGATCACCACGGCCCCGAAGCGATAACCTTCTCGCGCTAGGGCGCTGCCGATCGCCGCGAAATCTTCCCCCCGGTGCGAGGTAAGTGCACCGCAAACATTCTCCAGCACGATGGCTGCTGGCGCCCGGCCTTCCTTGGCGAGAGACTTCATCAGTCGCCAGAAAGGCCAAAATGTTCCAGACCGTTCGCCCCTCAAGCCCGCGTAACTTCCGGCAAGAGAAAGATCCTGACAGGGAAATGACGCCCAAACCAGATCTGGGCATCCGGGCAGGTCCTCCGTCGTCAAAGCGGCGACATCCTCGACCCTTAGGTGCTTGTTTCCCCAGTTCCGTGCATAGCTGGCAGCCTTCCTCGCATCGATATCGTTCGCGAAGAGACAACGCCACTTGTCGCCCAGACCCGCGCGCGCCATTCCTCCGCCGGCGAAGAATTCATAGAATGATGGCATTGCTACCTCGGCTCTTGAAAAAGCGGCCACCTCGCGGCTACATATTGCTCCACCGCATCCCGCACAACCCAGGCCAGCGAAACCTTCTTCTGCTTCGAGATTTCCTCCAGAGGTCCGTGAAGCTCCGGCGGAAAACTCACAGATATCCGTACCGGCGCTGGCTTTGCCGTCTGCATCGGCCTCTCCTCCAAGGATTTCATGCTTCGCGTCACTTTCAAATTGCTCAAAGAGTTTTCCTTGCACCACAATACACCAAATCGGTGCAATTGCGCATAACTTTAGCTGTCCTAGTGTGAGCCTGTCGGAATGAACACGCGGTGCAACGAAGAATCAATAACTTACGAGGAGCTGATCGTCCGTAAGTTATTGATTCTAGGTTCGAGAATTCTTTATTCCGACAGGCTCGTGTAGTGTCCCCGAATTATCTGGCCTTTCGTTTGCGGCTCTTTGGAGCCGCGCAGTCGGGCTGGATCTGCTCCAGAGTTTGGCGGC
>JADYZL010000597.1 GCA_020853155.1 Bryobacterales bacterium | reverse complement strand
GAGAGGCCCAGGGAGGTCGTGTCGGTCCGCTTCTTCTTGTCGGAACCGCCAATCAGGTCTTTGAGAGATTTAAGCATCACCGATGCCTCAAAAGGTTTCTTAAGCTGGCCATCCGCACCCGCCTTGTAGGCCTGGTCCTCATCCACGCGCTCGAGCGCGGTGGAAGTGAGTATCACTCTAACATGGGAATGCTGTGGTTGTTTCTTGATGTAGCCGCAGAGATCGTAGCCGGAGACCTGCGGCAAAAACGCATCGACGATGACGACGTCGGGGTCGACATCCTTGAGACGGATGATTGCGGTTTCACCGTCGGTGACGGTTACTACCTCGAAGCCTTCTTCACGCAGAATCCGCTCGCCCATCCGTTGGGCGTGAGGGCTGTCGTCGGCTAATAGCACTCGTCCGGAGGTAGTCACAGCGCCCTATTTCTCCTGCTGCGGCGGCGTTGCCGGCTTGGCCGGCTGCGGCTGCTGCGGTTGTCCTTGTTCCTGATTCTGGCGGCTCAACCGGGCATCGGGCTGCGTATCGAGCGCGCTCGAATCTCCCACTGTCGATACAGTAACGTCGGCGGATACGCCGCCGGCCGGCGTTCCCGGCGTGCCCGGTCCGGCTGCTCCGGCGGCGGGAACGCTCAGCGGAATCGTCGGTTGAAATACGCCGGCGGAGGGCGTACCGCTCTTCGCGGCCATGCGCACTTCAGGGCTGCCCTTGAAGATGCCCCACATCTTATCCCAAGTTCCCGGCGCCCAGGAATTCTCCTGTTCGTACTTCATGCGGGCGAGCGCCGTGGGGTCGGCCGCCGGAATCGGGCGATTCATCGCGGCTAGGCGTTCCTTCGCGGGATCCACCCATTCACTGAGCGGGTAGTCCTTCACAATCCGGCTGAGCGCGGCGGCGGTGCGCTCCTCGAAGCGGTCACCCATCTTGCTGTAGGCGTCAGCAAGCTGCCACAGCGCATTGTCGGCGGAACTGAAGAGCGGGAAATGGTCCGTCAACCCTTGCAGGCGATTCGCCGCCGCATTGAAATTCCCCTTACGTGCGTACGTATCCGCAATGCCGTACTCGTGCTGCGCCTGCACTTCCTGGATGTTTCGCAGTAACTGCTCCGCCCGCGGCGCGAAGCTGCTGTTGGGGAAGCGGGTAAGCACTTCGCGGCATTCCATCTCGGCCCGGTAGACGTGGTTGGTATCGCGGTCCGGCTTCTCCATCTGGTTGTAGTGGATCATGCAGACCTTTTCCTGCGCTTCGGCGGATTCTTCCATGGTGGGATAGAAGAGGATGAAATCCTTATATTCCACCTCCGCCTGGGCTAACGCGGCCGTGGTGCCTTCCCGGAACCAGGAATCGGCGATCGCCAGTTTCGCTTTTGCCAGGAACTCGCTCGAATCGTAAGTATTGATCAGAGTGTTCAGGGTGATGCGGGCCACCTCGTAGCGGCCTTTCTCCATATCCGCGATCGCCTTGTCGAAGAGGACTTTATCGGGTTGCTGGGTGTCTTTCGTGATCGGATTGTCGTACTTTTTGCGCCCACAACCGGTGGCGACCAGAGCCATGGCCACAAGGCAGAGCACCACAAAGGCGCCGGGGCGAATCCCCCGAGATCCCCGAGATACCGGGGAACCGTTCTCGCGCGCCGGGGGAACTGCTTTCCGTCGAACCGCTTTCCAAAGACCTGCATTCAAAAGAACCATGCGAGTGCTTACCTTATCGTCTTTCTTCCTGCTCTCTCAACCTCATTTGCGCAAACCGGCCTGGTTCGCACCCGGCATCCACCCGCCCCCAAGCGAGCGTGCGCTCGATCAAACCTGCGTGAGCGAAGCCACTTCCGCTTCGCGCTGCATGGCGGCAAACATGGCTCCGGGGTCCGTGGCATGGAAAATCGCGGAGCCTGCCACCAGCCAGTCGCAGCCCGCATTCACCAGCGCCCCGGTATTCGATAGCGTAACCCCGCCATCCACTTCAATCTGAAAACTGAGCCCGCGGGCCTGCCGCCACTCCCTCAGCATACGAATCTTGTCAATACTGCGCGGAATGAAGCGCTGCCCCCCGAAGCCCGGGTTTACGCTCATCACCAGTACATAGTCCGCGATCTCTACAATCTCTTCGAGCGTCGAAACGGGAGTGGCGGGGTTAATCACCACGCCGGCCCGCGCGCCCTCGCTTTGAATCGCCCGCACCGTGCGGTCCAGGTGCGGCGACACTTCCTGGTGTACCGAGATCTGGTCGGCCCCGGCTTCAAGAAAAGACAGAATATGATCGTCGGGGTTCGAGATCATCAGATGCACATCCAACGTGAGCCGGGTCACCTTGCGGATGGAGGCTACCACGGGCGGCCCAATCGTCAGATTGGGGACAAAGTGGCCGTCCATAACATCCAGGTGGAGCATTTTGGCCCCACTCGCTTCCATCCGTCCAATTTCCTCGCCCAGCCTCGCGAAGTCGGCCGAGAGGATCGAGGGCAACACCTGAGCCATCCCGAGCTTCCCCTATCAGCAATCCGCTGAATCTAAATGCCGTCAGCGTCTCCCGGAGGGCTTCCGGATTACCGCGGCAAAAAATCCGTCACCGGGAGACACCCCCGGCGTCCGTCGAGACATCTCGACCTCATAATCATGACACACATCCTCCACAATGTTCTCATTTTCTTCGATTTCCAAAGAACACGTAGAGTAAACAAGTACCCCGT